>CAZYFC010000080.1:0-7306 GCA_964646715.1 uncultured Lachnospiraceae bacterium | reverse complement strand
CACTGTTGAATTGAACATGCGCGTGCTCGTGCTTGATATAGAATGCCTCTGCCTCAAGGCGCGTGCTGTCGCCCGTGAGGGGAATGCCGATGTTTTCATCGTTGTAGATGTATTCGTATGTGCCGTCAGCCTTCAGGCGCTTTTCAAGAAGCTTTGCCGTGAGTTGCTCTGTGAGCTGCTCGGTGATCCTCGTGCTTGCCAGTGTGTAGGTATAGCGCACGCCTTTTTCACCGGCATCCCTGATTGAATTGCCGACGTAGATCCTGTAATCACCCGCTTCCATCAGATAAGCGGATTTCTGTACGAGTCCCGTATCGTCGTAGCTCGACATATCGGCAATGGCGAAGGTGATCACGACGGTCTCGGATTCTCCGGGGGCAAGCAGCGAGGTCTTTGCAAAGCCGGCAAGCTCCTTGGCGGGCTTGCCGAGTATACCTTGCGGGGCAGAGAAGTAGACCTGTACCACTTCTTTGCCACTGTAACTGCCGCTGTTTGTGACCTTGGCGGTTACCTTGAGGTCGTCGCCCTCCTCGGTGACGCTGACGTCGGTGATCTCAAAATCGGTGTAGGACAGACCGAAGCCAAATTCAAAGTTGACCTTGCTGTAGGTGGGATCAAAGGTCTCGAAAAAGCGGTAGCCGACATAGACGTCCTCCTCGTAAGCAACGTAATCGTTACTTTCGTGGAAGGTCTCGGAGGTGGGATAGTCCCAATAGTCCTTCGCGAAGGTGTCTGAGAGCTTGCCGCTGGGAGATACATCGCCCACAAGAATATCCGCAATGGCGTTGCCGCCCTCCATACCCGGCTGCCATACGAGCAGGATCGATTTGATCTCCGGATAGGAGAGGAGCTTCGTGGTGTCCATAACACCGCCGATATTGAGCAGAACGACGATATCCTCATAGCCGTATTTGATCAGGTTTTCAATCGTGGTGATCTCGTTGTCGGAGAGGTAATAGTCACCTGCGGAGGCACTTCTGTCGCTACCTTCGCCCGAATTGCGGGTGATGACGAGCAGGGCTGTATCGGATGCCTCGGCCGACGACTTGATGATGGGGGCACCGAGCGCAAGGTTTGCGTTCCGGCGATAGCGTTTGACGAGGTTTTCATAGAGCTTGATCTTGCCTTCGTCACGCTTGGTCTCAAGTCCGTCGAGGATCGAGACGGTCTTTTCGACGTAGACGTCACCCGAGCCGGTGCCGCCCTTGACCGTGTCGATCTGCCCGCTGCCGAATACGGCAACGGTGGTATCGGAGGAGAAGGGAAGAAGGGCATCCTCGTTTTTTAACAGAACGACGCCCTCGGCGGCGGCCTCCTTCGGGAGGCTCGCGAAGTCGATTTCTACCGTGGAAGCGGTGGTGTCGGCGATGGTGGTGACGGTGATCTCCCCGGTCGTTTCGTCAGGCGTCTCAACATCGCTCGTTTCTTCTGTGGTCGTGCCGGAGGAATTGCCGCAGCCTGCGATCAATCCCGCCGTCAGGATAAGTAAGAGGATGAGGAAAAACATGCGCTTCATAATGAGAAGCTCCTTTCTTCGGGGCGCTTTTACCGAGTGCTTTTGGTACATATCTTTCGTTCAGTATATCAGATTTATCCATCTGTGTAAAGATTAAAAGCCAAATTAAGCAAGAAAAGGACGAAAAAAGCCACTCGCGGTTTGAAAAATGCGAGTGGCTTGCGTTATAGTGGTATATTAACGCGAGGAGAGTGAATACTTTTCGGCGTAGAGAAGCTCCTGCTTATCGAAATCACCGCTCTCGGTGCGGATCGAACGGGTAGATTCGTGCAGATTGAGGTTGTTTTTGGCGGAATCAAGGACCGATGCCACGACGTTGGAGCAATGGTCGGAGATGCGTTCGAGGTTGGTGAGAAGATCGGAGAGGATGAAGCCTGCTTCAATCGTGCAGTTGCCGCTTTGAAGGCGTGCGATATGACGTGCGCGGATCTCATCCTTCAGGTGGTCTATGACCTCTTCAAGAGGCTCGATGTGCGAGGCGGCAGTGAGATCGTTGTCAATAAATGCCGCAAGCGTGTGGGTGAGGATCTCGTCAACGGCGGCACACAGGACTGAAAGCTCGTGCTGTGCAGAGCTTGAAAGAACGAGATTCTTCTGATGGAGTTCTTCTGCCGATTCCACGAGGTTGACACTGTGGTCGGCAATACGCTCGTAGTCTCCGATAACGCGGAGCAGCATGGATGCTTCCGCCGATTCCTTTTCGCCGATCGCGTGGCTGCTGAGTTGTACGAGGTATGTGCCCAGCACGTCCTCGTAACGGTCGGTCTCATCCTCATAAGCCTGCACCTGCTCGCCAAGCTCAGGTGTGTAACCGTTCTTCAGAGCCTTGAGGCTGAGCCTGATCGAATCAATCGCGCTGATCGCCATCTTGCCGGTGAGCTTGTGCGCGCGCTCGAGTGCGAGCGCGGGAGTGGCAAGCAGACGCTCGTCGAGCATGGAGAGTTTTTCGGGCTCTTTGGCGTCGGGTACGATCAAATGTGCGAGCTTTTCAAGCAATTTAGCCATAGGCAGCATGATGATGGTGCAGAGAATGTTGAACGCAGAGTGGCAAACCGAGATCCCGACGTAAGAGATCGGTTCACCGAGAAGCGCGATGTCAAAGGCTTTTCTGACGATCACGAAGACAGTAAGACATACGGCTGTGCCGATCACGTTGAAGGCGAGGTGGACAACGGCGGCGCGCTTTGCGTTCTTCGTCGTGCCGACCGAGGAGATCAGGGCGGTCACGCAGGTACCGATGTTTTGTCCCATGATGATCGGGATCGCCGCACCGTAGCTGACGCTTCCTGTGGTGGAAAGTGCCTGCAAAATACCGACCGACGCCGAGCTGGACTGAATGATAGCAGTGAGCACTGCGCCTGCCAGCACGCCGAGAATGGGGTTTTCAAAGGTAACGAAGAGACGACGGAAGCCTTCAATATCCTTGAGAAAGGCGACGGAATCAGACATATAGCTCATGCCGAACATCAGAGTTGCAAAGCCGAGCAGGATCGTGCCCGTATCTTTTTTGTTCTGTGATTTGCAGAACATGTAGAAAACGATACCGATGAGCGCGAGTAAGGGTGAGAAGGAGGTGGGCTTCAGAAGCGTCATGATGCCGCTTCCTTCAACGCCGTTGAGCGAGAGGATCCACGCCGTGACAGTCGTACCGACATTTGCGCCCATAATGACATTAATGGCTTGTCCGAGCGACATGAGGCCCGAGTTAACGAAGCCGACGACCATGACTGTGGTAGCGGAGGAGCTTTGAATGATGGCGGTGACACCAAGGCCTGTCAGGAAGCCGAGTAAACGGTTGCCTGTCAGCTTGCCGAGAATCGTTTTGAGTCCGCTTCCCGCACGGCGCTCAAGTGCTTGCCCCATAACGTTCATGCCAAAGAGAAAGAGTGCAAGTCCTCCAACGAGGCCGAGGATCTGCACAACGTAGTCCATTGGAGACATAGATCAATGCCTTTCTTTTTTGTAGTTTTAGTTTGTCTTGATAAATCGGGTTACATGCTGTCGTTATTGAGTGAGGTTTTGTTTCCATACCCCTCATAGCATACTACAAAAAAGAGAAAAAGAAAAGGGCTTTTTGCAAAAAAAAGCAATTTCGGCATATTTTTTAAGAAATCAGCCATGCGAGAAAGAGATTTTGTTATTTCCTTCACAGCACTTTTTTGCTCTATGGACAAGGATCTGCCATGCGGCTGTCTATAAATGGGGAAGGCTTGCCACGACAAACGGAGCGGTTTTCAATGCAGGGATCGGGTGAGTTTATATAAATGCGAAGGGCAAGAACGAAAAGACTCTTCATTCTTGCCCGATTGTTTATACAAGAAGCGCTGCTATCAGTTCTTCGGTGTATGCGTTGAGGGCGATATGGTCGGTGGCAGCAATATAATGCGTTTCAAGCTCGTCGTGCAGTTTGCCTATGAGGGAAAGCTGTTCCTTGACCGAAAGGCACAGCTCGTCGACCTTGTGCAGAAGGGCTTTCTGCCCCGAAAGAGCTTTTCTGCCGCGCTCGGGAAGCATGCGGTCGAGATTGATGATACCGTCGGCATCTTCGGTTTGCTTGCGCGTGAAAAGAATACCGTGATCGGGCAGATAGAGACTTTCGGTCTTCTCGTCGATGGGACGCGGGGCGACATGGTAGCAGACCTGCCTTGTGTCAAGCGCTTCCCGCAAAACAGCAAAGAAGGCTTCCGAAAAGACGCTTCTGTCCTTGACGGCGACGACTGTTTTTGCCTGTCTTTCATAGCTGTCGAGCGAGAGATATCCCTTGACGCCGAAGGCAGAGGCCGGGCGGATCAGAACCGTGGTGCTGTTGCCCTTCCCGATGCGATAGCGATCGAGAAGGCGGTTTACGATCCTTGCGGCGTGTTCTTTATCAAAATTTGTCTCGGTGGCAAGTGTTACGGCACATTCGATGCCGTAGATTCCCTTCATCAAGGCGTATACGCGACGGTAAAGCGTGCCGATCTTTTCATTTAAGGCGGCAACGGTCCCGGCACGCTCGGTGAGCAGGGCGTTATTCCAGAAGCGCGTAAGGTCGAGCAGGCGGTCAACGGCGCCCGGACAGCTCGGCTCGGTGGTGTGAGGGGGTGTGCCGTCAAGGACAGCTAAGCCGAGGGAGGGAATGACGACAGCGTCGAGAGACGCCGTATCGGAGGAGCAGTAATAGCGCTCGACGAACAGCTCTTTGTCCTCTGCCTTTGACGCGAGCTTTTTCATCAGCGTGGATTTGCCGCTTCCCGGGCCGCCTTTGATCACGTACTTGCGATACGGAGCGAAGAGCTGCGGGAAATAGGAGACAAAGCCGCGGTGACTGTTCATGGCGGCAAAATAGGCGTTGGAGCGTGACTCTCTGTCAGGACGGTCAAAAAAAGACATATACGGTACCTCTCTTTACGTTCTCGGTACAGTATATGTC
Organism: uncultured Lachnospiraceae bacterium; assembly: GCA_964646715.1. Classification (GTDB taxonomy): domain Bacteria; phylum Bacillota; class Clostridia; order Oscillospirales; family CAG-272; genus RGIG1993. Next base: position 2,378 of record CAZYFC010000080.1, on the reverse strand, counting down.
TTTTTGACGTTTCGGGTGAAAAAATGCGAAGCTTTTTGACTTTTTCACGAGTCTTTTGAAGCCTCAGCTATTTTGCGCCAGAACGAAAAAGGCGAGGATCGATGCCGCCGACGCCGCCGACAGCGCTTCCTTGAAGTCTCTGCCGTATTCGATACGCACGATCTCGTCCGACATAGCGAGCAGATCAGAGGCGATGCCGCGTTTTTCGCCGCCAACGGCGAGAAGAAGCGGCTTTTTTAGGTTAGCCTTTGTGACGGGAGTCGAATTGGGCAGATCTGCGGAGACGAGACGGTACCCGTTTTGCCTGAAAAGGCGTGCTGCCTCGCATTCGTCCTCGGCGACGAAAAGCGGCATCCTTTCACTTGCGCCTGCCGATGAACGGCAGACGACACCTGACGCCGTCATCCAGTTTCGCTTGCCGAGAACAACGCCGTCTACCCCTGCTGCATAGAGCGAGCGAAGCGTATAGCCGAAATTATAGGGATCCTCAATGCCGTTCAGCAAGACGTAAAAGCCGTCTTTTTTCGGTATTTCACAAAGAGTGGGCAGGTGGCGCTCTCCCGTAAGGGTGAGTATACCGCCGTGTGAAGTGCCGATGGCAAGGGAGTCGACCGTCTTTCCCGTGACCTCTTCAACGGGAAAGCCGTATTTTGCCGACATGGCACGAATATATGAGAGATGCCCCTTGAGATTCTTTTTCTTTGCGCCGTCAAAGAGAACCTTGTCGATCGATCTCGTGTTGACGCCGCTTTCAATACCGCTTATAACGGCACGGAAGGAGATCATGCCCTCCATGACGGCGCTTTCTGCAAAGCGGTGTTCTTCTTTTTTCATAGCGCTTCCTCTTTTTGTCGGTAAAGTTTATCCTTCAGCTTCAAAAAATAGCCCTCGCGTGCGCCTCCTGCCACGACGGTGAAGGCGTGACTGCCCAGACGGTCGGTCAGTGCGAGAACGGCCGTGATGCCCGGGGCAAATGTGTGTGCGCGCTCGGGAATGAGACGCAGGACTGTCATTTTGGTCTCATTTGACATGTCGGTGACGAGGGATAGAATGTGTACGACCTCCTCGCGCGTGATTCTGTATGGCAAAGCCTCCGAGAAGCTCTTGCCGTAGATCGCGGCGTGAAGCTGACAAAAGGCACGCAGCGTGCCGCCGACGGCTAGAACTTCACCGCTTTTTTTACTGACGCCGGCCTTTTCTGCAAGCGTGTCGGTATAGGCGTATACCGCCTTTAACTCCTCTTCGGTGGGCAGAATATTCCTGATGTGCTTTAAGAAAAGAGCAAGTGAGCCGACAGGAAGCGAAAGAGCAGAGCCGCCCTCTGAGATCACTTCACAGCTACCGCCGCCCATGTCGAGAAGCGTGCCCTCTTTAAGGGGCGTACCCGTTAAAAGTGCGACTCCCCGAAAGGAGAGGGCGGCTTCCTCCTCGCCGCTGACGAGGTCGATCGGAAAGCCCGTTTCGTCTTCGATTTGAGCAATAACTGCATGAGCGTTTGAGGCGGCACGAAGCGAAGCCGTAGCAAAGGGATAGAGTGTGCCAGCCCCTTCGTGCAGGGCAAGCTTCCCGTAGAGGGCAAGTGTTTTTGAAAGTCGATCGATGCCTTCTTTACTGAGGACACCGTCCCTTATATAGCCCATCAGACCCACCGGAGTGGATTTTTTGAAGAGGATCTTGCCTTCTTCGGAGAAAACGGTCATTTTAACGGTGTTTGAGCCGATATCGGCAATGGCGATCTTCATGAAGAGAACCTTCCTTTTTGTGCTGTTCTTCTCTTCAGTATAGCATATCGCAAGCTTTTTTTCAAGATGACAGGATCAATTATTTGAAGGTGAGCCGCTTTTTCTTCCGTATGGCTCTTTGAGAAAAAGGGGCGCTTCGTGAAAACGGACGGGCATTTGCCGCATATAGATAGATCACGCGAAAAAACGGCGGTATACCGCGAAAGGGAGGATCACTTGATCACGTTACTTATGAAGCTTGTATTCTTGTTTTTGCGCGTGGAGGAAAAAAGCTCGTTTCCTCCGCCTCTTTCCGCAAGGGAGGAGCGTGCTTTGTTTGCCGCCATGAAGGCGGGCGACGCAGCGGCACGCGAAAAGCTTATCATGCACAACCTGCGCCTCGTCGCGCATATCGTCAAAAAATACGGTGCTTCCGAGAAGAACGCGGAGGATCTCATCTCGATCGGCACGATCGGGCTGATCAAGGCGATCGATTCCTTCGATCCCGATAACGGCGCACGCTTTGCCACTTACGCAGGCAAGTGTCTTTCGAATGCTATCCTATCATAACGGACCTTTTTGGAGCATACGATGCAAAAGGGGTTCCAAATGACGAAAAATGGCGCGTGTTCCACGACTTAGGCAGACATTCATACT
>CAZYFC010000079.1:0-7341 GCA_964646715.1 uncultured Lachnospiraceae bacterium | reverse complement strand
GCATGAAAGCTGTTTAGCACCGATGCTGTCACGTCGGTCAATTTGGGTGTGGCAAAGGATCGCACGGCTTCCATAGAGACTTCGTCTGGACGAGCGTTCATGTCTCCCATCAGAATAATCGGAAGCGGATTCCTTTCATAGTCCTCGCGAATGAGATCGAGAATACTCGTTATGCCGCGAAGACGGGCTGTAGCACCAACGTGATCAAGATGCGTGTTGTAAATACGAACAACCATGGTCGACGACTTTTCTCTCAGGGCAACAGCGGTGCAGACACGGGGACAGATGCTCTGCCCTTCGTGACGTGAGCCGGGGATAGTCGGCGTTGGGGAAAGCCAGAACTGATTGAAGGAATAAAGCTCAAAGCGGTCTTTTTTGAACGCAATGGGATTTGCTTCGTCATCAAAACACTCGCCCCTGCCCAATCCAACGAATACATATTCGGTCAGATTGCATTTGAGCCACTCATAGATCGGTTTGGTTGCTTCCTGAAAGCCAATAATATCGGGAGCTTCCTTTTTAAGCTTGGAAAGAATAAAGGGCGCACGATTAAAAAAGTAGTTAACACCGTCGCGCAGGTTGTTCATTCGAAGATTAAAGGTTACAGCGTGAAGAAGCATAGTTTTTACCCTTTCAGTCAACGGTTGTAACAGAGTACTTATCGCAGATCTCGTCGACGCGAACGATAGCCTCGATATACGGCGCGAATTTCGCCTCAAATTTATCGTTAACGGCGTAATCCCCAATCTCATCAAACTGAGACATATCGCTGCCTTGGTACGCCTTCTCGGGTAAGCTATAACGCTGAATAATGAAGTATGCATCTTCATTCTCAGCAAGAACCGTATCTCCGATCTTCATATCAAAGGCTGCGTTAATGATCGTTGAAGTGAAAAGATATCCGTAGTACTCGTTTTTGAGTACGTAGAATCCGTTAGGCGCAGAGGAAACAAGATCGGGGTAATCAGCTTTAATGTAGGTGTCGATCGATTCGCCGTTTTTGATCGATTCATAAAGAGACGCCGCACGAACAACTTGCGCCGCCTTCTCTTCCTCGCTCAATTCATCCTGAATATAATTGCCGCCGGAGTCCATCACGCGGTTGCCGCTTGCATCGAGACGGTAGGCGTAATTTTTCAGGATCATGTAATATTTGATCAGCGCATAGCTTTCAAGATAGAACGCATCGATCTCTGCCTCGGTCGCAAGCTCAATACCGGTCACAGAATTAAAGAAATAATCGTACGAAAGATAGAACTTCTGCTCCATAAGACGTGCCTTGCGGTATGTATCGGTGTCAATACCGTATTTTTTGTCAAGGTATTCATCGTATTTTGAACGACTGCCGAGAGATGTGATCGCATCGTTGATCTCTTCGTCGATCGACGCCTTGACCTGCGTCCATTCAGACTTCAGAGCCGTGCTGAGATCGTTCTCGGCAAAAAGACGGTTGCCGGCAAGATAATAATGGATCTGCGTTTCGATCTTGTCATCGATAAATTCAGCATAGGTAATGCCGAGATTGGGTGCTTCCGTCTGCCAGAACTCTTGCGAGTCTACAACGTCGGAATAGGAATCAACGTAATAAGCCTTCAGTTTGATATACCAATAGCGATAGACCCCTTCGGTAACTGTCGTGCTTCCCGAGGACAGTGCCGTTTTGTCCGAAGAGGAACAAGAGGGCACAGCAACAAGAAGGAGTGTGAGAAGGAGAAAAAACGAAATAACTGAAATAAGGGTTTTGTTTCTAGACATGAGAGACCTCTTTTGAACGAGAATAGCTGTTATGATTATTTTATACGGTATCAGTCAGTTTTGCAAGTCGTCTTGAGCAAGGATCTTCAAATACTGCTGCAGAAGCCTTGTGGCAATATCAAGCGCCCAATCCTCGTTCTTAACACGACACGAGATGTAAGGCTTGCCCGTCATCGACAAAAGGAGCTTGCCGTTGTTGTGGGCGGCAAGTGCTGTCCAGACGCGAAGGTTGATCGATTCAGGATAATACACGATCGTTCTGTCACGGTATTCAACCTTGGACAATCCGCAACGTGAAGCAATTGCTCGAAGATGTGAGATATTGATCAGCGTCGAAACGGGGTCGGGGATCGGGCCGAAGCGGTCAAGCAGCTCGTCGTTTATATCCAGAAGGTCAGCTTCGTTTCGAATCAGTGAGATCTTCTTATACGCTTCGAGACGATGATTGCTGTTCGAGATATACTTCTCGGGGATATACGCATCTATGTTGAAATCGATCGTACATTCAACAGGTCGCTTATCGCTCTTATTGCCTTTTTCTTCCAGAATAGCTTCGTCAAGCAGACGCATATACATCTCGTAACCGACAGACGCCATATTGCCGTGCTGTTCTGCACCGAGAATATTACCTGCGCCTCTGATCTCCAGGTCGCGCATGGCAACCTTAAAACCTGCACCGAATTCGGTGAAGTCGCGTATGGCCGACAAACGTCTTGTAGCTATATCGCTGAGAACACGATTTTTGGGATAGGTAAAATAGGCATACGCACGTCTCGACGAACGACCGACCCTTCCTCTCAGCTGATGCAGCTGTGAAAGCCCCATTTTATCGGCGTCCTCAATGATGAGCGTATTGGCGTTAGGCACGTCAACACCTGTTTCAATGATCGTCGTACAGACGAGAATGTCTGTTTCGCCCGTGATCAACGAGTGCCAGATATCAGAAAGATCTTCTTTGTCCATCTGTCCGTTAGCGATCGCGATCCTTGCTTCTGGAATTTCCTTGGCGATCAAGGAGGCTGTGCGTTCCATACGCTCAACACGGTTACAGAGGTAGAAAACCTGACCGCCGCGGCGAAGCTCGCGCTTGATCGCGTCAAAAATGATCATATCGTCATATTCCGTAACGTAACTCTGCACGGGAAAACGGTCACCGGGCGCTTCCTGAAGCACCGACATATCGCGAATACCGCTCATCGCCATATTCAAGGTGCGCGGGATAGGCGTTGCGGTGAGCATGAGCGTATCAACATTCTCGGCAATTTTCCGGAGCTTTTCTTTCTGTACAACACCAAAGCGCTGCTCCTCGTCAATGATGACGAGCCCAAGATCACGGAACTCAATATCCTTTGACAGAATGCGATGTGTACCGACGATAATATCGACCTCGCCGCGAGCTACCTTGCGAAGCGTAGTAGCCTGCTGCTTCGGCGTTCTGAAGCGGGACAACATATCAATGTTGACAGGAAAGCCGCGCATTCTCGAAAGAAGTGTTTCATAGTGCTGAAGTGCCAGAATGGTGGTCGGAACCAGGATGGCCACCTGCTTTCCGTCACAGACAGCCTTGAATGCGGCACGCATGGCAACCTCAGTCTTGCCGTATCCGACATCTCCGCACAGAAGGCGGTCCATCGGATGCGGTGCCTCCATATCGCGTGCAATGTCCTCAATGGCGGAAAGCTGTCCGTCGGTCTCAGTGTATTCAAAATTATCGGCAAATTCCTTTTCCATGGCGGAGTCGGGCGGAAAGGCGTGCCCCGGCTTACGGAGCCTTGCGGCATACAGCAGGATAAGCTCTTTTGCCATCTCCTTAGCGGCGGCCTTGACCTTTGCTTTGGATTTCACCCATTCGCTGCCGCCCATCTTCGAGAGCTTGACCTGGGAATCGTCGCCGCCCGCACCGATGTACTTTGAGATCGCATCAAGCTGATTGCAAGGCAGATACAAAACGTCCGTACCCGCATAGCGGATCTGCACGAAATCCTTTCTTGCTCCCTCGACAACGAGACTTTTCGTGCCAAGATACTGACCTATACCGTATTTCTCATGAACGACGAGATCCCCCTCTTCAAGGTCAGTATAGGAAAAGATCTTTTCTGCATTCTTCTTATTTCTGTCCGAGACTCTTCTTCCCTTTTTGATCGAGTTAACAGAAGAGTTCATGCCTCTTGTGGAGGATATAACGGCGATCTTCGCGTGCGGAAGTTCAAAGCCGGTAATGCGAGGAGCGGTAATGAGAGTGATAGAAGCTGTATCGTCGATTTCTGAGGTGGAGATCGTGTAAGAAGACTCGGTCAGCATCGACGAGAGGTTCTTGGTCGCCTGCGCGCTCTCGGTAAGAATGAACAGGCGATAACCAAGGTTTCGGTAATGATAGATTTCCTCATAAAGCACAGGGAGATTGTCAAAGCAATTCGCGGTCTGTCCCGACGAAAAGGAAAATACACCGTCAAGCTTCAAGGCACCCATTGAGGAAACGAAGCTGTTCAGGATAACTGAGCCTGACGTTTCGATGACATCAGAAAGAATACCTTGTGCAGCCGCATAGCTGCAGAATTCAGGTATCACCAATCCTTGTGCCAATAGTGCCTTGCTATTTTCAACCTCTTGCCACTCAAACGCCTTGGCACGGTTCATGACCTGCGTATATTCCTGAACGACGATCGGATTGCCATGATCGAAATAATCAAGGAGACACTTTTTTTCAGGATATACGAAGGTGATATATTTATCGATACAGTTCAGTTCGCGATCGGAGGTCAAAGTCTCAACTTCGCTGTATAAAAGCTCCTTGGCATGCGTGTCACGCAATCGTCTTGCGTGCTCGCGGATCTCATCGGCAAGCATCTTGCGCTGAGCACCCGGACAGATCACTTCCCTGACGGGCGTCAGATAGAAGGAATCGACCGATTCAAAATATCTCTGTGTGATCACGTCGAAATAAGCCATACGGTCAATCTCGCGATCAAAGAACTCCATGCGGATCGGCATTTTCAAATTAGGGGGAAAAACGTCCAGAATACCGCCGCGTTGTGAAAACTGTCCAACCGAGTCGACCATATCAGTTCTCGTATAGCCACAGGCGACCAAAAAGGTACATAGCTCGGCAGGATCGTATTCACGCGTAACCGAGACAGTCAGCGAAAGTCTTTGTAGGATCTTCGGCGGCATCGTATACTGTAAAGCAGCGTCGGGCGTTGTGAAGACCACATCGCAATTGTTGGTCACGATCTTGTCAAGCGTGGCAAGTCTTTCATGTTCAAATTCATGCGAGGCAACGATGTTCTGCAAAACCATATCGCGCATCGTATAGGTAACTGCGCGCACACCGTAGTCTTGCATGGCAGCAGTCATATGAGCGCATTCCTTTTCAGAAGGAAGGATGGCAAGAGTCGGCATTGCAACCGAAGAGCGCGATGCCAGATCGCTTAAAAATGCGGCGTAAAAAGCAGCCGTCGCTCCATCGGAAAGACCACTGACAAGGATGGGGAAACGTTTGCCGGTTCGTCCGATATATCCTTTCAGAAAATCACGATAGCTTTTTTCATTTTTCAGAATGGAGATGATTCTTTTCATAATGCGTTCCGATCAGGATGATGATAATGAAACACGCCAAAGGCTGTTTAGGAATACGCCCTCTACAGCCTTAGCGAACAGTGTGCAGGTAAACTATGTTCCGTCAATTATTGTAAAGATTCATAGCGCGATCTATGTCGCCCGAGAGAATGATCTCAACGGCATTGGCGGCTCTTTCGAGACTCTCTTCAAAGCTTTTCCATTCGCTTTGCGGAATATCGCTCAGGACCCATGCGGCAAGATCGTATTCGGGGTGCGGCTTTTTGCCCACCCCGATCTTAACGCGCGGAAACTGGTCGGAGGAAAGCTGATAAATGATATTCTTTAGTCCTCGCTGACCGCCGTCACTCCCCTTGCGCTTAACACGCTGTTTGCCGATATCAAGCGAAACATCGTCCGAAATAACGATAATGTTTTCTGGCGAGAGCTTATAAAAGGTCATTGCCTCTCTGACAGCTTCACCCGAAAGGTTCATGAAGGTCTGCGGCTTCATAATCAGAAAACGCCTTCCGTTTCTCGTCACATCGGCACAAACAGATCTGAACCTTGCTTTATTAAATTCTGCGCCGTAACGCGATGCAAGTATTTCTGCGCAGAGAAATCCTGCGTTATGACGGTTTTTCACATACTCTTTTCCGGGATTTCCGAGTCCGACGACAAGCGAGGATATGGGAAGAACCTCGCGAGTCTCTTCCTTTTTCCCAATGAGGTTAAATAGTTCAAAGATATTTCCCAAGATAGCACCTTATTTTTTCTTTTTATTCTTGAAGTCGCTTGCCCATTCGGGCTTGTTGACCTGACGAGCTCGTGCAATGGCAAGTGCGCCATCAGGCACATCGTCAGTGATGGTCGAGCCTGCGGCTGTATATCCGCCTTCGCCGATCGAAACCGGCGCAACGAGGTTCGTGTTACAGCCAATAAACGCATCGTTTCCGATAACGCAACGGTTCTTCTCGTAACCGTTATAGTTGACACAAACCGTTCCGCAACCGAAATTGACACGCTCGCCAACGTCGGAGTCACCGATATAAGTGAGGTGTGAAGCGTGCGTATCCCTTCCAACGCAGGAATTCTTCACTTCAACGAAATCGCCGATCCTGACGCCTTCAGCCAGGTGACAGTTCGGTCTGACGTGACAGAATGGACCGATCCTGACGTTGTTTTCCAGTATGGAGGAGTAGATCTGAGTTGCATTGACAATACATCCGTCACCGACTGTTGAATCTTCAATGATGCTGTTAGGTCCGATATTGCATTTCTCTCCCACCGTAACGCCTTGCCTTATCTGCGTACCCGGCTGGATCAAGGTGTCCTTACCGATCTTGGCAAAAGGCGAGATCACGATACCGTCAAGAGACAAAAAGCGCACGCCATTTTCCATATGCGTCATCATAACGCGAACCGTGACAGTCGTGACAAGATCAAAAAAATCCAAAATATTCTTACATAGAGACAATTCGTTTTCAGTTATGATCGAGGCTGCAACAAGGTCGGAAACCTTCTCAAAGCAAATCGTCTCATTCATTAGATCAAGTCTGTTAAAAGAAGCACCGAAACAAGTACTCATAGTGTGGAACTCCTGAAAGCGTATTTTTTCACAAATATATTATACACCTAACGTCGAAGTAATTCAAGTATATTTGGAAACAATTATGCGAAAATTCTTTTTCTCACAGATTAAAAAAGTTAACAATTTGTGAATAATAAAAAAAACCCTTTATTTTTGGTTTTCGTATTGTTATAATATGGGTTGGTTTAGAGACAAAAATTATTTTACCTTATGGAGGTCAAAAATGGCAAAGAAATACGTATATTTGTTTACCGAAGGCGATGCAAGCATGCGTGAACTTCTCGGCGGCAAAGGTGCTAACCTTGCGGAAATGACCAAGCTCGGTCTTCCTGTTCCCCAGGGCTTCACCATCACCACCGAAGCCTGCACGGCTTACTACGACGACGGTAAGAAGATCAACGATGAGATCATGGCCCAGATCACCGAATACATCGGTAAGA
>CAZYFC010000078.1:0-7369 GCA_964646715.1 uncultured Lachnospiraceae bacterium | reverse complement strand
TGTATTAACTCCCCGTTTTTTTGCCACCCGGTTTCCGCGGTAGCGGTTTTTCCCGACGGCGTGCGTATCCTATACGACGATTTCGGCATCCACCGTCCGAAGGATTTCATCAAGCATTTTCACAAAATGCTGGAGCGCGAATTCGGTCGTTTTTCGCTTGCCGAGGTCAGAACTGCCGTCGAGGGGGCTTACGCCGCCTACGAAAGGCATATGCAGCTTATCCGCAACAAAGGCGACGAGCTTCTCGCGTTGGCTAAGGAGCGCTCGTTGCCGACCGTCATTCTGGCGGGCAGACCGTATCATCTCGACCGCGAGGTCAACCACGGTATCGACGGCTTCGTTGCCGATAACGGCATCGTGCTTCTGTCTGAGGAAGCACTTGGCAATCACTACAGGCGGGAAAAGCTCGCCGTACTCAACCAGTGGACCTACCACGCAAGACTGTACGGTGCGGCGCAGTTCATTGCCGACCATCCCGAGCTTGACATCAATCTTGTTCAGCTCGTCTCGTTCGGTTGCGGCGTGGACGCCGTGACGAGTGACGAGGTGCGCCGTATTCTGGAAAAGGCAGGCAAGATCTATACGCAGATCAAGATCGATGAGATCACCAATCCGGGTGCTGTCAAGATCCGCCTGAGAAGTCTCTTTGCGGCCCTTCGGCAGATGAACGGTAATTAAAGATGCATAAAGACCTGATGCACGCTGCAATTTATGAATCCTGAGGACATATCATGAACGAAGAGATCAAACGCATTGAATTTACCGAGGACATGAGGAAGACCTATAAGATCCTCCTGCCCAATATGCTGAGCGTACACTTCACCATTCTCGCGGAGGCCTTTCGCGGTATGGGCTACGATGTGGAGCTTCTGACGAGCTGTGACCGCGCCATCGTGGACGAGGGACTCAAATACGTACATAACGATACCTGCTATCCCGCCCTTCTCGTGATCGGGCAGTTTATTGACGCCTTGAAAAGCGGCCGGTACGACGTTGACCGCACAGCGCTTCTTCTGACGCAGACGGGCGGTGGCTGTCGTGCTTCGAACTATATCCACCTTCTGCGCAAAGCGCTCGTTAAGGCGGGCTTCGGGCAAGTTCCCGTGATCTCGCTCAATCCTGCGGGGCTTGAAAAGAACAGCGGCTTCGTGATCGACCTCAGGATGATCTGCCGTGCGCTTGCAGGAGTGGTTTACGGTGATCTTCTGACGCTTGTTTCCAACCAGACGCGCGCTTACGAGACGCTACCCGGCGCAACGGCGGCTCTGCTTGATCGCTGGACGGGTCGTCTTGCCGACGCGCTTAAGGAAGGCAGGCTCGTCTCTTTTTCGAAGATCAGAAGGACGATGAAGGCGATCGTCAGGGATTTTTCGGGAATCGAGCTTAAAAGAACGCCTAAGCCGAAGGTGGGCATCGTAGGCGAGATCTACGTCAAGTATGCGCCTCTTGCCAATAACGGTCTTGAGGAATTTCTGCACGGCGAGGGCTGTGAGGTCAACGTGCCGGGATTGCTCGGCTTTTTGCAGTATATCTTCGATAACAACATTCAGGATGTGAAGCTCTATGGCGGCAAGCACGGGTATATGCTTGTCAACAAGCTCCTCAGGTGGTATCTTGCGCGCTATGAAAAGGCGATCCATGAGGCTGTAACGAAGGAGAGCAAGCTCTTCTGTCCCGCGCCGCATTCGCACGTCCGTCAGCTTGGCGATGAGATCATCGGTCTTGGCTGCAAAATGGGCGAGGGCTGGCTTCTCACCGCTGAAATGCGCGAACTTTGTGAGTCGGGCTATGAGAATATCGTCTGCGTACAGCCCTTCGGCTGTCTGCCCAACCATATCGTCGGTAAGGGCATGGTTCGAAAGCTGCGCGAGATCCATCCCGATGCCAACATCGTGGCGGTCGATTACGATCCGGGCGCCACGCGCGTCAATCAGGAAAACCGCATCAAGCTGATGCTGTCTGTGGCAAGAGAAAAGATTGCCGCCGAGGAAGAAGCGAAGAACAAAACGACCGTATGATCGCAAAAGATCTGAAATACTGCGCGGCGGAGGGGTGCCTCCGCCGTTTCTCTTTGATATGGGGAATTAGCCGAAACAGCTTTGTGAAGGCGGGCAGTGCTTTACAGGGGCGGTGATGGGAAAGGGAAAAGCGCAAAAAAAGTTGTGGGATTGAAAAAAAGTATTGAAATAAAGCGGAAAATGTGATACTATGTAAAAGTACAATGCGTTACTGTATGCGAACGCGTGAGGCGAGGCAGGGTGTTGCGTCGCTTCGGGCCATGAATAAACGGCATAGCTTCTATGCAAAGGAGAGTTTAAGTGAATACCGAACAGCTCAAAACGCTCAAAGAAAAGGCAAAGAAAAACAGACTCCTTGCGCTCGAGGGTATCTTCTCAGCCAAGTCGGGCCATCCCGGTGGCTCGTTCTCGATCGCTGAGCTTGTGACCTATCTTTATTCGGTCGAAATGAAGGTTTCTGCCGACGATCCCCACGCGCCCGACCGTGACCGTCTCGTTCTGTCCAAGGGGCATGCAGCGCCTGCGCTTTATGCGGCGCTCGCGCAAAACGGTTTCTTCCCGGAAGAGACGGTGAAGTCCTTGCGTCAGGTTGGTTCTATTCTTCAGGGCCACCCCGATTCCAAGAAGACGCCCGGGATCGATATGTCGACCGGCTCGCTCGGTCAGGGACTCTCTGCCGCTTGCGGCATGGCGTTCGTTTCGGGCGGAAAATACAACGTCTACTGCATCGTCGGCGACGGAGAATTGCAGGAGGGACAGATCTGGGAGGCTGTGATGCTTGCCCATCACTACAATCTGAAGGATCTCTACGTTTTCGTGGATTATAATAAAGTGCAGCTTACCGGCCCCGTCGAGGAGATCAGCCTGCCTTGCGACATCGTAAAGAAGTTCGAGGCGTTCGGTTGGTTTGCCACCGAGATCGACGGACACGATTTCAACGAGATTGAGTCTGCGCTGACTGCTTGTAAGGCGGTCGATCGCCCCTCGGTCATTGTTTGCAACACCGTCAAAGGCAAGGGCGTCTCCTTTATGGAGGGCAGTGCCAAGTGGCACGGCAACGCGCCGAATGCCGAACAGTATGAAGCCGCCGTCCTCGAGCTGACGGCGTCCTGCTGAGAAAGGAGTGACGAGTATGGCTAATATCGCTACCAGAGAGGCCTACGGAAAGGCGCTCGTTGAGCTGGGTAAAAAGCATCATTTCTACGTTTTGTCTGCCGACCTTGCCGAATCAGTGAAGGTCAACCTCTTTAAGGAAGCATTCCCCGAACGTTATATCGAGTGCGGCATTGCCGAGGCGAACATGATGGGCGTTGCCGCAGGCATCGCCTCCACCGGTGTTCCTGCCGTTGCGTCCTCTTACGCTATGTTTACCGCCGGCAGAGCCTACGAGCAGGTGCGTAATTCGATCGGCTATCCCAATCTGCATGTTGTGATCGGTGCGTCTCACGCCGGTGTGTCTGTCGGTGAGGACGGCGCGACCCATCAGTGCTGTGAGGATATCGCGCTGATGCGTGTGATCCCCGGCATGACGGTTATCTCTCCCTGCGACGCCATTGAGGCAGCGCAGGCAACAGAAGCGGCGATTCTCAACGTCAAAGGTCCTGTTTATCTCCGTCTAAGCCGTCCCGGCACGCCTGCCGTGAATGGCGAGGACTATAAGTTTGAGCTTGGCAAGGGTGTCGTTCTTGCAGACGGCAAGGATACTGCCATTATTGCAACCGGCCTTATGGTCGCAAGAGCGATGCAGGCAAGAGAGCTTCTCGCTGCCAAGGGAATCGATGCGGCGGTGATCAATATTCACACAATCAAGCCGCTCGACAGCGAGTTGATCGCCTCCTATGCCACGAAGGTCGGCAATCTCTTCACCGTGGAGGAGCATTCCGTCATCGGCGGCCTCGGTTCAGCCGTTGCAGAGGCGCTTTGCGAAAAAGCCCCCGCAAGGCTTACACGCATCGGTATCGACGATCAGTTTGGTATCAGCGGCCCTTCCGAGCAGGTGCTTGCTCACTTTGGACTCACAGCAGAGGGCATCGCCGCTAAGGTCGAAAAGGGCTTGAAGGCGTGAGTCCTCGACGTTTACACGGAGCAAAATAAAAAAACCAAGACCCTGTGATGATAGCGTGATACTTCAAACCGAGCGTTCACGCCAAACGAAGCTTGCCCTCGCGGGCAAATGAAAAGGGGCTGTCTCAAATTGATTTTTTGAAACAGATCTCTATACAAAAGCAATAAAAAATCAAGGTCATCCATTCCGGAGACCTTGATTTTTTTGTTAAGGTTGCACATATCGTTCACCTTTTGTTGATGCTATGAGACAGCTCCTTCTGCTTGAAAAATCGGTTTGAGCTTAGCCCATATCCGCATTTGACCGGTCAGATGCGACGCTTGCTCTTTTGTCAAAGTGTGAATTCTCCGCTAAGCATATCACGCTATCGGCTGTGTGCTCGTAAGACAGTAATTCTAAAAAAATATTATTTTGTTTTCTCACTCAGTCTTGTGAGCTTCTGTTGCCGACGTAGAGCTTCATACGCGAGTGGCGTATTTTCTTTGCGGTGTAACGGAGGTTACGGTAGCGCAGATCGTTGCGGCGTTTTTCCATGAAGATGCAACGGAGGGCGAAGTTCTTGTTCTTTTTTTCATGGCTTTTCATGCGGTATGCTTCGATCAGTTGGGGTGAATAGACGATCAAAAGATAGACCGTGAGGATCGGAATGACCATGAACATATAGAAGTATTCGCAGGGAATGATCAAATAGAAGAAATCAAGCAGAGGGATCGAAGGGGCGATCGAATACATGTAGTTGACCGTGACCGTGTTGCCGAAACAGTCAACGATTCCGTTTGCGGCGCAGTAGCGGTTTACTGCAAGATTGATGAAGTGTACCGCTGTGTAGATGCCGAGTGTGATCGCCACCGAGCGGCCGATATAGCGATGATCCTTCTTCACAAGACCGAGACAAAAGAGCAGGATCGGGATGCCCGCCTCGAATACGTGGGGGAAATAATAGAAGAAAAAGGTGTCAGAGAGGAGCAGATAATGCGCCTGTGCGTTGTTGACGAGCAGTGCCATGAACGCGCCGAGCGACCAAATGAGAAGCAGGTTGCCGAGCGTTTTGTTGCGCGTGATGACGGCAAACGGCAGGATCATTGCGGTGATCGAGCACATGTGAAAGGGAAGGTATTCAAGCGGTGAGCCCCATCTGACGAGATTGAAAATGATGGCAGCAATACCGCTGAGAGAGAGGATGAAAAGCACCGCCGTTTTCGTGCGATCGGAGCGTTTTCTGAGGATAAGATAGAGGGCGATGTGTATACCAACGGCGAGGATCAGGCTTGCGATATGCGTGATGTCAAAGGTGCCCCAAGTCATGAATAGTCACTTTCTGCCGAGCTTTGGCGGCTTAATATTTTTTGTCGTTCTACAGTTTGTGTCGGCGCGCTATTTGATTTTGCCAAAAGTTTTCCTGATCAATATAGCGGCTTCTTTTATGCGCACACTTCGTCTATTGTAGCATAATAAACAAAAAAGTCAATACTTTTTTGTGTAAAAAATGAAATATTATTCCGATTCTTACAAAATCCGGTGGATGATCTTGTAACATATGCTGTTCTTTTGCTCGTATTGAGAAAAGAGAAATAATTTTCGCGGCGGATAACAAAAGAAGACGGAGAGAAAGCGTGATACCCCGTTAAGAGTATCGCGCTGTCTCTCCGTCTTCTTTTGTCGTCGTGAGGCGGAATTTACTTGACAATATAGCCCGTCGTGCCCGCAAAGGCGCAAGCGGCGTTGGCTTCGTCGGTGTCGATGTGCATAGCGAGCGCGAAGGTGTCGCTGACGCGCACGACGGTGTCACCGAGAATGGCAGCTCTGCCATCGGTATCGAGCTTTACCGAAACGATCTCCTTATCGGATACACCGAATTTTTCAGCGTCGGCAGGTGTCATGTGGATGTGTCTCTTAGCGACGATTACGCCTTCGGCAAGGGTGACCTCTGCGCCGTTCAGGGGGTTCACGAGCTTCACGCCGGGCGAGCCTGCCGTGTCGCCGCTTTCACGGACGGGAGCAGAAACGCCGAGTGTTCTTGCGTCGGTCAGCGAGATTTCGACCTGGCTTGCCTTGCGCGCAGGGCCGAGAATACTGACACCGGCGATCGCTTTCTTGGGGCCGACCACGTCAAGACGTTCAGCACAAGCGAACTGACCGGGCTGAGAAAGGTCTTTCTTGTTGGTGAGCTGATAACCTGCGCCGAACAGAGCGTCGATATGCTCCTGCGACAAATGGATATGGCGTGCTGAAGTTTCAACGATGAAAGTTTCCATTTTTTAATACCTCATTTATGTAGTATGACATTTGGGATCGGCTCATACTAAGCGGGAAGTGTGCTTCGTGCCCTGCGATCCCTCCTGATGATCCAGTATACCATAAAAAAAAGGCAAAGTAAACACGAAAGGGAGATTTTTTATGAAAAAATGCGATTTTTTGACACCCGAGGAGGCAAATCACATGAACAGAAAGCATAACGGTCACCAAAACGAGGTCGCGCCGCAAAGTTCCGAGAGACTTTTTGCACAGGACGAGGAGAAGGGCAAGGGCATCGTCAGCTCGGACGTGGGGCTGCTCCTTGACTCGGTAGGCGGTCTTTCGGCAAAAAGCGCGATCCGTTCGCTGACGGTCATCGGGCAGGTGGAAGGGCATTCGCTTCTCGGTGAGGGGCACAAGACAACAAAATACGAGCAGGTCATCCCCTCGCTTGTGGCGCTTGAGGAGGACGCGTCTGTCAAAGGGCTTCTGATCCTTCTGAACACGGTTGGCGGTGACGTGGAGGCAGGTCTTGCCATCGCTGAGATGATCGCCTCGATGAAAAAGCCTACCGTTTCGCTCGTTCTCGGGGGAGGTCATTCGATCGGTGTGCCGCTTGCTGTGGCGGCAAGACGTTCCTTTATCGTGCCGACTGCCACGATGACGCTTCATCCCGTGCGCGTGAGCGGCACGCTGATCGGTGCCCCGCAGACCTATCATTATCTTGCGCGTGTACAGGGACGCATTCTGCGCTTCGTGACGCGTCACTCCTCGATCAGCGAGGAAAGGCTTCTTTCGCTGATGATGGTGCCCGATCAGCTTGCGACCGATATAGGCAGTGTGCTGGAAGGTGAAGAGGCTGTGAAGGAGGGGCTGATAGATGCGGTTGGCGGCCTTGCAGACGCGCTGAGCGCACTTTACGGTATGATCGAACGGGAAGGAGAGGGCTGTGACGGAAGAGATTTCTGCCCGATCTGATAAGCCTCCGTCGTACAGCCCCCTCTCTCCCCCTCTCTCCTCTCTCTCTCTCTCTGCTTTCGAGGGCTTCTTA
>CAZYFC010000077.1:0-7475 GCA_964646715.1 uncultured Lachnospiraceae bacterium | reverse complement strand
TAATTTTCCTTCAGCCACGGAATGATGATCGAAGTATCCAGACCGCCCGAATAGGCGAGAACGACTTTTTTGATGTTTTCCTTGTTCATAAAAACCCCCGTGCCGCCTCTTTGCGGCATAATCAAATTTTGACCTTCTCACAAAAGGAGAACGCGGCGTGTATAACAGCAAAGCCCCGATGAAGCACTGCTCCTCCGTCACGTCAACCTCTGTGCATAAATATTCTGATATTTGCAAATCACGAATCCTATTATAGCCAAGGGCGTGGGCTTTGTCAAGAGGATTCTCAAAGATTTTTTCATTATTTTTCGTGTTTTCGCAAGTGCTGCCTTCACTTCGCAGCTTTTTTGCAAATATGCATGAATATTCGCATATTTATGCAAAAACAATCTTTTTATGCGGATAAAAATTCACCGTCCTTGCTTCGGGCTCCGTTGCTTTCTCCGCTTCGTCAGGTGTCAGCCTTCGAGAAAAGCGAAGATCTTCTCCCAAACAGAAGCATCCTGCTCGGTGATCCTGTAGAAATCATACCCTTTCAGAAAGTCTCGCTTTCCCTCCTCGGTGGATAAAACGCCTTTGCGCCTTGCTCTATGATAGCTTCTGAAAAAGCGCGCCTTTTCCAAAGCGGCATCAAGCGTATAGTTGGGATTGTGCGCCTTGCCCTTTTCCTTTAGGAACACGAAGCCCTCCCGCTCACCGAAGGCCTTTTCAAGCACGCCGTAATGAGCCTTCAGAGTGACCGTCTTATCGTCGCTCGAGTGGATCACCATCACCCTGCCCTTAAAGTTCTGCAGGGAATCAACCGCCGACGTCTTGAGAAAACGCGGATTGTCCTTTCCCTCCGCCGCACGGATCAAAGGGCGCACGGCAGCAAGCGGCCCTGCGAAGCGCTTGATGATCGCTTCAAGCGAGAGAAAGCCGGACATGGCAACGAGATGCGTAACGGCAGGGTGAAGCGAAGGGATATTCAACGTCGCAAACGCTCCCCAGCTATGCCCCATCACCGAAAAAGTGCTGCCCTGATAGGTCTCATCCGCTTCAAACGCCGTCAGAATATCGTCAAGGTCGGCAAGAGACTGCAAAAAGCCACCCGTCGTCTCGCCGCCCGATTCATCACAGCCGGTGTGATCGTAGGAAAATACGAGATAGCCCCGTCTTGCAAGCGTTTCGATCTCACGCATATAGCCTCTGTGCCCCGAGCCCATACCGTGGTCAAACACGATGATACGCGAGTTATCCCTGTGTCCGTACCAATAGAAATAGCCTTGCAGGATATGCCCCTTCGAAGCCTTCACCCGATAGCTCTCCCGGTGAAGCCCCTTGAAATCCCCGGCGGAAAAATAAAAAACCGAACCGTCGTCATCGGTACGGCAGCGTGCGATCGATTCGTATAATTTATATATCCTTTCTGCAAACGTAGCACATCACTCCTTTTTCAAAAAAGACCGATAAAACGAAAATGGCCTTTCAATACCGTTTTCAGTATAGCACAAGGATGCTTTTTCTGTCAAGTATCGTTCCCCTTGCAAGCTGTTTTTCTGCCGACGCGTCCTACCGAGCCGACCTTTTTTCCTTTTGAATAGGCTGTTCTTCCTTTTTTTGAAAAAGTATTGCTTTTTTTAAGAAAGAGTTGTATAATAGGAAGAGTTGTATAATAGAGTATTTGTTTTCTTTTTTCGGAGTTCCGTTATGATCAAATTCCTCGTATGCCTTCTGGCAGGTATCGGTGCGGGCCTCGGTACCGGCTTTGCCGGTATGAGCGCAGCGGCCGTGATCGGCCCCATGCTGATCACCTTTCTCGACGTCCCCGCTTACGAAGCGGTAGGCATTGCACTTGCCTCCGACATTCTGGCAAGCGCCGTCAGCGCCTATACCTACGGTAGAAACAAAAATATTGATATCAAAAACGGCAGTCTCATGATGAGTATCGTGCTCGTCTTCACCGTTGTCGGCAGTCTCGTGGGCGACCTCGTACCCGATTCAACGATGGGCGGCGTTGCCACCTGCATGACGCTTTTCATCGGTCTTCGCTTCATTTTCCGTCCGGTCATGACCACGAAGGAGTCGATGGAGGCCATCACGAAGAAAAAGCGCATCGTCGGCTCGATCCTCTGTGGACTTGGCATCGGCTTTATATGCGGCTTCATCGGTGCGGGCGGCGGCATGATGATGCTCCTCATCCTCACCTCCCTTCTCGGCTACGAGCTGAAGACAGCCGTTGGCACAAGCGTATTCATTATGACGTTCACCGCTCTGACGGGAGCTATTGCACACTTCGCAGTAGGCGGCATGCCCGACCTTGCAACGCTGACGCTCTGCATAGTATTCACGCTGATCTTCGCGCGCCTTGCCGCCCTCATTGCCAACAAGGTCTCGCCCAAGGTCCTGAACCGCATGCTCGGCATCGTGCTTTCCGCCCTCGGTGTCGTCATCCTTATCTTCGAGCTGGTCGCTAAAATCAAGAGCTGACGCTGATCAATACAAGTATCGCCCATGCGTGATAGCCCTATCACGCATGGGCGATTTTGTTCGTTATAAAGCCTTATCCGACCGTGCTTGCACTGCCGCTGTAGAGCGCGCCGATCTCGTAGGTCGCGTCCAAGGAAACACCTTCAAGCGTGACGGTATAGAGAATGGTGTCAACGGTGTTGACGGTCAAACAGCCGCTTTCCGCCTCCATATAACGGGTGAGCGTCAATTCGGAGAAGGTCACCGTCTTCGTCGTGCCGCCGCTTGTAACCTTGATTTCGTAGTCAGTCATCTTGATATTGGCTGAACGCGCAAGGACGATGGCGAGGCTTACGCCGTTATCCGTCGCGGCGGCGTAGAGCGAGATCCTGTCGGTAGCAAGCGTTCCATTGGTATAGACGTTATTGCCGCCCATGCGCACAAGTCTCGTGGGCGTGTCCGAAAGGGTGGTCACGCCGTCTGCCACACCGTAAACGAAATTGTTTTCGTAGGAGTTGATGAGATAGGCGATCTCGCCGCTTGCAAACAGCTTTTTGGAGACGACATCACCGTTTGTGACCGAAGCAAAGGCGTTTCTGACGTAGCCGCAGAATTTGGCGGTGAGTCTGCCGCTGTGATAGCCGAGCGAGCCCGTCAGTCTGTTTGCTGAGGAAAGCGTGGCGTCAACGTAGCAGTTCGTCATGGTGGTGTTATCGCCATTGCCAAGGAAGCCGCCCGCCGTATCGCCTTCAACCGTGGCGTTCTGTGCAACGCAGGCGTTGACAGTCACGTCCGAGGCGTAAGCGGTACTGCCGATGAGACTGCCTGCCGCGCCGCTCGCAGCTACGCTCACTTTGTTGAGCGCAATATTGGTGACCGTGACTACCGCGCCGCTTGCAACGAAGCCCACGAGCGCACCCGCATCAGCCCCCGAGGTCAGGGTAATGTCGGTCATCACGAGATTCTGCAGAGTCGCGCCCATGCCGACATAGCTGAAGAGCGCGGCGTATCCGTCGCTTGTGAGGGTCATATTCTTGACCGTGTGATACGCGCCGTCAAACGAGCCGCGGAAGGGATTCTTTTTCGTGCCGATGGGAACGACCGTCTTGCCCGAAAGATCGATATCTGCCGTAAGAACGAGCGTTTCAAAGCCCGTAAGCAATCCCGCGTTCAGATTCGTGCCGTACCAGATGAGATCGTCGGCAGAATCGACGGCATACACGCCGTCAACGGGAGCAACTGCATAAACGGAGGCCGCGCCTTCACGGATGGCGGTAACGCCGCAAGCGGAGCACTGCGATTCGAGATAGCCATCCATATAGCCGCTCGGCGCAATGACCCGGTCGACGTAGAGATGCTGCTCGTCTTTATCTTGGGTGAGGATCGCACCGCAATCGTTACAGACCCTTCTGCCGCAGGCATAGGCGGTCAGGTTTTCGTGAAAGGTGGATTGGAAGGAAAGGATAGGATAGCCTTCGTTGATATTACCGCTGTCCTTGAGAAAGCATATGCCCGATTCAGCCGCAGGATACTCGGAAACGATGGCAAGGACCTCCGCCGCACCCGAAGCCTTGACCACGCCTTCGTAAGAGGTGTTGGAGACGGGCGTGCCGTCAATATAGACAGAATTCAAAACAACGGCGTTTGACGTAGACTTATCGGCATTGGCAAGAGCGTAGGCTCTCTGCGCGTTTTCCGTATTACGCACAAGACCTGCGTTATACGAAAACTCAACCAAACGCATGCCCGTAGGAGGATCGAAGGACATGCCGCCCACGATGCCCGCGGCGTAACCGCCGCCGCCCTTCATGGTGATAGCACCCAGGTTGTAGCAGAAGCTGACGGTGAGCGTGGAGGCCTTGTTCTCATTGAATTCACCGACGATACCGCCGACGCGCCAGTCTGTTGCGGTGATAGCGCCGTAGTTCACGCAGCCCTTGAAGACAGCGTTGGTCGTTCTCGCTCCGCTCGTGGAGGCGTGGATCGCATAAAAGCCGCCCGCCGAAAGATTGCCTGCCGTGACGGTCGCGTAGTTGATCGAATTGACGATCTCAATATCGCACGAGCCGTCGTTTGACATGGTGAGAAAGCCCGAGGCGGGATTGCCGGTGATATTGCCGTATACGTTTGAGCCTGTGATCGTGATCTTGCCGCTGGGCATGTAGCTGGTGAAGCCCGCCGTTTTTCCGTCACCGCGCACGTCGCAGTAGAGGGTGACGTTTTCAAAGGTCGCGCCGCCCACCATCGTGCCTGCCACGCAAGCCACCGAATAGCCGCTGCCCGTCGAGGCTACCGAGACGGGAGAATCAGCCGTGCCGAAGGTAATATTCTTCATCGTGCCGCCGAAGCCGTTGGCAAAAATACCCGCGTCGGAGTTGGCGGAGAGCACGTTGATGCCGAGAAGGGCGTGTCCGTTGCCGTCAAGAGTGCCCTTGAAGGCCTTGGTATACATATTTTTCGTATAGGTCTTGCCCGAGAAATCAATATCGTTTGCAAGGTAATAACTGCCGTTTGCGTCCATGGCAAGAAACTCCTCCACGGTTGACACGGCAATACCCGTCGGGGTTACAGACGCGCCGAGGGAAAGCCCCGAAAAGGCACTCAGCATGCCGCAGGTCAAAGCAAGACAAAGCATAAGAGCCATCGCTTTCTTGAAAAGTTTTTTCATTCTGCACCTCATTTCACGGAAAGGCAGACCGTTACAGTGCCTTCTTCGGTGGTGGAGAAGGTGGCTGTGGTGGGATAGTCACCGCCGCGCACGACGACGATATCAAAGGTTGTGTTACCCACCTTAAAGCCGCTGACAGTCGCTTCGTTGACGCCCGTGGGGAGGTAAGGCGTAAAGGTGACAGAATCCTTGTCAAGCTCAGCACCCATCATTTCGTAATAGATCAGGGAGAGATATGCGGTTGCCGACCAGGTCTGGTGCGAGCAAGAGCCCCAGAGGAAGATATCGTTATTGCCCGAGCCCTGAAGACCGCCGTACACTTCACCCGTATCGGGATGATAGATCTCTCGGAACTGACCGTCGCGAACAGCCTTTTCCGCCATCAGAAAGAGCTCGTTTTCATAGCCGTATGTGTAGCCGAACATCGAGCAGGCTCTTGCCCAGAAGCCCTGCGCGTGTGGCCAGATCGTACCCGAGTGTCTGCCGTAGCCGCCGAGCGCGAGGTAACGGTCGAAGGAGGGCCACACGCAGGCGATGCCGTTCTCGGTAACAACGGTGTTTTGAAGCACGAGTGCTGTCTGTCTTTCGTCGGCAATGCCGAACATCAGCGCAAAGGAGATGCCGATGGCTTCCTGATAGTCGCATTCGTAGGCGAGATAGTTATAAGTACCCTTTTCCTCGTTCCAGAAATGCTCGTTGATGGCAGCCTTCAGCTTTTCAGCCTTATTCAGTTCGCTCGTTGCATCCTTGCCGAGGATCTCGTTTACCTTGGCGAGAATGATATAGCCCTGATAATAGGTACAGTTGGTGGAGAGTGCCTTCATGGGAAGACCGGCACCGACATTGACCTTTTCATTCGGATACGCACTCACCCAGCTTTCGATACCGGGCGTGCCAATGTTGGTGGCATATCTGTCGGGGTATGCCGCAATACCGTCGCCGTAAACGGCAGCGCCGCGGAAGAGGTTGTCGGTAGCATCGAACTCCTCTCGTTCAAAACGCTTGAAGGAATTGGTCATCGCATTCTGTGCGATCTCAAGAAATTCAAGATCGTGCGTTGCAAGATAATACTGATACGCGCCGATGCACCAGATGATCGCATCCCAATACTGACCGTCGATCTGATACTGCTGACCGCTCTTCTTCAATACCGCGTAGAGTGTGTTCTTGGCGGCATCCGGATCGAGAAATGCAAAAGCGTTCCACACGTTGATCGAAGCGTCTCTCGTCCAAGGGGAATCGTAATCCGCGCCCGCCATGATGCAGTTGACAGGGGTGGTGAGAATGCCGCTCTGATAGGATGTCACGGCAAGATCACAATCAGCAAGAGCTACCTTATACGCCTCTGTAAGCGTCTCGTTGTCGCAAGAAAAATAGATCATATCAAGATAATCCTTTTCATCAGAGATAAGCACCGTGTGGCAAACGGTACAGTAGGTGCCGCCCTCACTGGGTGTATGGGAGGCGCAGGGCTCGATCGGTGTCAGAGCAGTCGTGACGGTTGCCGTGGTGCCGTCGCTTGCCTCTGTCGTGCTGTCAGCGGCATCGGAATCGGGCGTTTCGTTCGGTGTGGTCACAGCCGTCGTACCGTCGCCCCCCTTGCAGGCGGCAAAGACCGATACGGCAAGTGCCATACAGACGAGAAGAATGATCAATTTAAGGATCTCTTTCATGGCTCTCTCCTTTACTGAATAAAAATATGAACGTGAAATCGAACAGCTTCATCCGTTTACGTCACTTATCCGTTTCCATTTTACCATATTCAGGGTGATGAGTCAAGACAAAAAGCAAGATCGATTCGGGCGCGGTGGCTTTCATTCCATCCGATACAGACCGTTTGCTTTCCCGGCGAAAAAAGGTAAAAGTTTTTTCTCGCGCAATCTTGCAAGAAAGCCGCCGCTGTGCTATAATAGCCTCGTATTTTCGGATAGCGACGCGCATACTGCGCTACCCACACAGAAAGAAGGGCTTGTTTATGAAGACAAGAATCGGCATTTGCGGCTACGGCAATCTGGCAAAAGGCGTTGAAAACGCCCTTGCACAGAATCCCGATATGACGCTTGTGGCTATCTTTACACGCCGCGACCCAAAAACGCTTACCGTTGCGACCGAAAACCTACCGGTCGTTTCCGTAAACGACCTTTTATCCTACAAGGACAAGATCGACGTCATGATCCTCTGCGGCGGCTCTGCCACCGACCTGCCCGAGCATACCCCCGCCCTCGCCAGGCACTTCTCGGTCATCGATTCCTTTGATACGCACGCCAGGATCCCCGCGCATTTCGCTTGCGTTGATGCCGCTGCCAAAGAGGGCGGCAACGTCGCCATGATCTCAGTCGGCTGGGATCCCGGCATGTTC
>CAZYFC010000076.1:0-7530 GCA_964646715.1 uncultured Lachnospiraceae bacterium | reverse complement strand
TAATGGGGGAGATCAGTGTTTCCGGGGTCGGTGGTATTGCTACCTCCGTTATTGTTATTGCTATTTGGATTTTGCTGTTCGTGGGGGGGACCGTAGGGATCACCACCGGAATAGCCGCCTATGGGGTAGCCACCGGGGCCAAACTGATTGTTCATGTTAGCGCGTCTTTCTGTCTCACGTCTGGCGCGTTCTTCTTCGATCTTACGCTTTTCTTCGTTCTCTTTTTCGCTACGCTGTTTCTTGGAGGCGAGGATGGCGAGAAGATCTTCTTCGGTTACTTCGTCTTTGGTCATAACGAGTTCAAACTGCTCGGCATCCATCGTTTCGTGAGCGACAAGATATTTGGCAACGAAGTGGAGCTTCTCAATATCGGTACGGAGTATCTCTTCGGCTCTTTGGTAGCTTTCGTTAATGATTCGTTGAATCTCGGAGTCGATCAAGGCTGCGGTCTTTTCAGAGTAGTTTGGCGTAGAGGAAAAGCTTCTGCCGAGGAAGACTTCGCCGTTGTCATCGCCGAGGAGGATAGGACCAATCGCATCGCTCATACCGAGCTCGGTGACCATTCTGTGTGCAGTCGAAGTGGCGGATTTGATATCACCTGAAGCACCGCCGCTATAGTCGCCAAAGATAATTCTTTCGGCGGCTCTGCCGCCGAGCGTCATGGTGATCTTTTGGAGCAACTCTTCCTTATAAACACTGTGGCGATCTTCTTCGGGAACTGTGAGCGTATATCCGAGCGCTCTTCCGCTCGGGATGATCGAAATTTGACGAACGGGATCGATCTTGGGAAGACGGTATGCCACAATGGCGTGACCTGCTTCGTGGTAGGCTGTATTGAGCCGTTCTTTTTCGCTCATCTTCATTGACTTCTTCTGGGTGCCGACAATGATCTTCATGGTAGCGTCTTCGATGTCGTTCATGCCGATCAAGGCCTTTCCGCGTCTTGCAGCAAGAAGGGCGGCTTCGTTGAGCAGGTTAGCGAGATCTGCGCCGGTGAACCCAATAGTAGTCTGTGCCACACGCGCAAGGTCAACGTCCTTTTCAAAGGGCTTGCCTTTGGCGTGGACCTTGAGGATCTGCTCTCTTCCGTTGATGTCGGGATAGTGAACGGTGATCTGTCTGTCAAATCTGCCCGGGCGGAGAAGAGCAGGGTCAAGAATGTCAGGTCGGTTCGTGGCAGCGATGACGATAACGCCTTCGTTTCCGCCAAATCCGTCCATTTCTACGAGCAGTTGGTTAAGTGTCTGCTCGCGCTCGTCGTGTCCGCCGCCGAGACCTGCGCCTCTATGACGACCAACTGCGTCGATTTCGTCAATGAATATGATGCTTGCAGGAGAGGATCTTGCTTTTTCGAAAAGATCGCGGACACGGGAAGCTCCTACACCGACGTACATTTCAACGAAATCTGAACCGGAGATCGAGAAGAAAGGAACGCCTGCCTCACCGGCAACCGCCTTAGCAAGGAGTGTCTTACCTGTTCCGGGAGGTCCTACGAGCAGAACACCGTGAGGAATCTTTGCACCGAGCTTGGTGAAGTGTCCGGGGTCTTTCAGGAACTGAACGATCTCCTGCAGTTCTTCTTTTTCTTCATCTGCACCTGCAACATCGGAGAAGAGAACACGTTTTTTATTGTCAAAGCTTGCCGCTTTTACTTTGGATTTACCAAACGAGCCCGCTCTTGTGCCGGCATTGCCTGCGTGATTGATAAAGTAGATATAGATAACGACGACAAAGATGATGACGATCACGATAGGGAGAAGGCTGACCCACCAAGGAATGACTTTAGCCGGCTTTAATGTGATCTTGATCGTTTCGCCGCCAATAGCTTGCTGAGATTCTATATATGGAAGTGCATATTTCTCAATGAAGTTTTCAATAAAGAAATCACGGTCTTGGATCTGCATGCTGTATTCCACATTCGTGGTGGAAACGATCGTCAAATTGTTATTGGCGTCAAGGACGATACTCTTGACCGCTTCCTTGTCGGTTCCGATATTGACGAAGAGGGTGTATAATTCATCGTCGGACAATTCTTTGGTGTTGGACATGCTGCCAAGTGCCGACGCGACAATGAAAACGATGATGCCGATCAGCAAAACGTAAATGATGATGGAGCGTATGTTTTTCTTCATTACGGTTTCAAACTATTTCATCCTATTCGGACGAAAAATCCTTTCTTCCCGAAAATGGTTGATTATATGTTGCCCTCGGGTAAGGCTTAGATTTAGTGGGAATAAATTTCGGGCTTTAAGATTCCGATGTAAGGAAGCGCGCGATATTTTTCATCATAATCAAGACCGTAGCCGACTACAAATTCATCTTCAATCTCGGCGCCAATATAGTCGGCTTTGAAATCAACGATGCGTCTTGAGGGCTTATCGAGTAAGGTAGCGATGCGAATGCTCCTGGCACCCTTGTTGATCAGATATTTTGAAAGATAATTCATAGTGTTTCCGCTGTCGATGATGTCTTCAACGACGAGGATGTCTATCTCGCTGAGGTCACGGCGGTGAAGGTCCAGCAGTATATTGACTGTTCCGGAAGAGGCTGTACCGGAGCCGTAAGAAGAGACCTTCATAAAATCGATCTCTACAGGACGTTTTATGGCTTTCATCAGATCTCCCATGAAAACAACCGACCCTTTGAGGATACAGAGGAGCAGGAGCTTGGCATGCGGATCGGGATAGTCGCGATCAATCTGAGAGGCGATGTCTTCCACAATATGTTTCACGTTCTCCTCACTTATCATAATGCGCGCAATGTCGTTGTTGATGTCATATGTGTTGCGATTAGAATCCATGTTTTTATCTTCCTTTTACAGTTGAATCAAGATTGTTGTCCGAGTGGATCTCAATATGAACGGTGTCTTTAGCGTCATTCGGCTGTTGCTTGATCCGATCGGCCTTTGGCAGAAGCGGAACGAAGAGAATGCCTTCCTCGTCGCAAATGATCGGCCATGCGTCCCTTTCATCAGTGGGGATGCCGTAATCACAAAGCAACTTCTTGAGCTTGCGTGTCATTTTGCCTGAAACATAGGTGTCACCCGGGCGTCTGGCACGAACAGATAACTTGCCGACGATAGCTTTTTGAGGAATATCGGCCGAATCAAGAGGTACGGTTAAAGATGCGACGGTATCGCCGATGCAGATTCTGTATCGGTTGGCAAAGGCTGTACCTGAATCCAAGGGCAGAAGCACCTCGGAGGGGACTGATTTTTCGCCCGATGATCGACTGTCCTTCAGAAATTGAAGTGTATGATTCGAAAACCTGACCGCAACTCTTCCTGGCAGGGAAATCCTGCCTGAAAAGCGACCGTTGGCGGCTTCCGTGAGCTTAGACATGAGTGTGTGAATATGGGCTTCCGATAATTCATTGTTTGCATTCTCGCGGTATTTTATTAGTAGGACGCGCGAGAGAATTGCCGCGTCAAGAGAGTTTAGAAGCGCAACATCGTTGCAAGTACGGTAGCTTTCCGCAATGCGTGTCAATGCCTCGTCGTCGATGCGCGCAGTTTTGGCGAAACGCAAGGCAGCCTCTTCAGCGTGCGGATTGATCTTATATAGATGCGGCAGTATTTCGTGGCGAATGTAGTTGCGAGTATATGCGATGTTGGTGTTGGTACTGTCGCAGACATAAGCGATTCCATTTTCTTCGGCATAGGAAACGATCTCGTTTTTCGTAAAGGGAAGAAGTGGACGAATCAAGTTTCCGCGTGCGGGGTGAATTCCACCGGCACCGCGAAGCGTCATACCGCGTGTCAGATGAAAGATAAGCGTCTCCAAGTTATCGGTTGCGTTATGAGCGGTAGCAATAACTGAAAAGTCGTTTTCCTTTGCATATTCGTTCAGGATGCGGTAGCGCTCACGCCGAGCGGTCTCCTCTATGCCGCCTTTGGTCTGCTTTGCAAGCATAGGAACGTCAATTGTTACTGTATGAAGGGGAATATTTCGTCCTTTGCAAAAGGCTTGACAAAATGCAACGTCACGCAGGGCTTCCTCTCCTCGAATGCCGTGGTTGATATGAAGTGCGGCAAGTCTGATCTTCCTCTTTGCACACTCGTTTTGCATAAGAGAGAGAAGCACGGAGGAATCGGCACCACCCGAAAAGGCAACCAGAATCGAATCGTGTGCGAAGAGAGCGTATTCCTCGCAGAAGCGAAGAAATCTCGTCTCAATACTTTGTGTGTTCATGGGGGATCTTTCCGAAGCGGGAATTACTCTTCGCTTCTGTCTTGTTCAATGGTGGAGAACCTCGTGTATTGACCGAGCCACCCGAGTTTAATGCCGTTATCGGTACCACCGTGACGGTTTTTGGCGATCATGACCTCAGCGACGTTTTCATCAGCTCTCGTTTTGCCCGTACCGTCATCGTAATACATTTCGCGGTAAAGGAAGAGAACTGCATCAGCATCCTGCTCGATAGCACCCGAGTCACGAAGGTCGGAAAGCATGGGCTTTTTGCTGGTTCTGCCTTCCGGGCCACGCGACAGCTGCGCACAGCATATAACCGGAACGCCAAGGTCTTTTGCCATCAGCTTCAGATTACGAGATATGTCGCCGACTTCAAGCACACGGTTTTCGATTTTTTTGTCGCTACTCATGAGCTGGAGATAGTCAACGACGACAAGGCCGAGATTCTTCATCTTCCGAAGCTTGGATTTCATTCCGGTTACGGTGATATTGGATGTGTCGTCGATGTAAATGTCGCAAGTGGCAAGATACTCCGATGCGGCGGCAAGCTTATCCCAATCCTCGCTTGAAAGAAGGCCACTACGGAGCTTGTTGGATTCCACGCGTGCTTCACTCGAAAGCATACGAAGGACCAATTGCAATTTGGGCATTTCGAGGGAGAAGATACAAACCTGTTTTTTCGTTTTTCTTGCTACGTTAGCGGCTATGTTGAGCGCAAAGGCGGTTTTACCCATACCGGGGCGGGCGCCGATGAGAATCAGGTCGCCCTTGCCCATGCCGACAAGAACGTTGTCAACGCCTGAAAAACCGGTCTCCACACCCTTGGCATCGGCGCTGTTTTCAGAAAGCGCCTTCAGGTGTGCATAAGTCTCCACGATGACCTCGCGGATATGAGAAAAATCAGACTGTTGCTTATCCTGCGAGAGAGAATAAATTTGCCCGCCTGCACTGTCAATGAGGAACGAAACGTCCTCTTGAGCCGCATAGGCACTGTCGGTGATGTTAGAGCAAATGTCGATCAGTGCACGAAGGAGCGCTTTATCTTTGACGATAGCAGCGTATTCTTTTACATTGGAGGAGGATGGTACGATCTCTGCAAGCGTACGGATATATGATTTGGATCTTTCAATGTCATATACACCCTCACGCACCAATTCTTCCGAGAGCACGACAGGGTCTATATCCTTACTTTGCAGGAAAAGCCTTTGCATAGCGGCAAATATTTCGCGGTGTTCCTCCAGATAGAAATCGTCTGTTGAAACCAGAGTTGCGATCTCGCCGATCTTCTCGGGGTCGATCAGGATCGAGCCGAGGACAGATTGCTCTGCTTCCAGAGAGAAGGGGAGTTTTCGTACAAGGTTGTCTGATGATGCCATGATTATACGGTTCCTTTTTTTACAAACTTGTAATTCGGTTAGCCGCAGGGCAACCGTTTTAATCTGTGGTTTATTTCTTCTCTGTAACGATGAGATGAATCTTGCCTACGACGCCTGAATACAGCTTAACATCGAGCGTATAGCTTCCGAATGCCCGAATCGCTTTATCGAGAACGATCTTGCGTTTATCAATCGAGATACCCTTGTCTTTTTCAAGCGTTTCGGCGATCTCCTTTGCCGTAACGGAACCGTAAGGCCTTCCGTCGCCGCCTGACGAGAGTGAAATACTCACCGTAACGGTAGACAGCTTTTCGGCAATCGCTTTGGCTTCGGCGGTTTCAGTTTCGATCTTGTATTTTTGAGATGCTTCACGATTCTTTCTTTCATTCATGGCCCTTGCGTCGGCGGGTTCGGCGAGTTTCTTTGGAAAAAGAAAATTTCTGGCATAGCCCTCGGAGACATCGATCAGGTCTCCTTTTTTGCCTTGAGCTTTTACATCTTGCGTTAAAATGACTTTCATGATAGTGTGTCCTTTCTATAGGAATTGTTAGGTCAATCGTCAAGGTAGCCGTCGATTGCATCCTTAAGGGATGCAATTGCTTCGTCTACCGTGCAATTCAACTCGGTTGCTGCTGAATCGTAATGCCCGCCTCCGCCTATGGCCTCAAGGATCTTTTGTACGTTGATCTTTCCGGTAGAACGAGCGGAGATGCGCACGGAGTCCTTGATACGGCAGATGGCGAATGAAGCGAGAATTCCGTCAACGGTCAAGAGGTTATCAGCGACCTTGGCGGCGGCGATCCTATCCTGTGACGAGCCTTCTTCATCGAGATTGATGGAGATGGCAATAACCTTGCGATAGATCTGTACGTTGGTTTCAAACTTAGCCTTGCGGATAAGCTCGTCGAGCCCCGTTTTGAAGAGCTCCTGTGCTTCGTTTGGATTAGCGCCCTGACCGCGAAGGAACTGTGCGGCGGCAAAGGTTCTGACACCTGTGTTGACCACAAAGCGTTTGGTATCGAGCATGATACCGGCAAACATCAGGTCTGCCTCCTGTTTGGAGAGCTTAGCACCTGCTGTCGTTTGCTCAAGGATCTCACTGATCAGTTCGCAGGTAGAGGAAGCAGACGGCTCAATATAATGCAGAAGAGGCGTTTTAACAAATTCACCGGTCATTCGGTGATGGTCAATAAAGACGATCTTTCGAACGAGAGCGGCAATTTCTTTGCTTTCAAACTGTTTTGGATTGTTTACGTCAAGAACGACGAGGAGGGTCTCGGAATAGTTCAATTCTGTAGCTTCCGCAGCGGTAATAAAAACGTTATCGTAAGAGTGAAGAGATTTCAAACGGTCGATACATTTGTTGATATCAGGATTGCTCCTGTCTGAAATGATATAGCATGGCTTGCCGCACTGCATGACCAGTCTTGCCACACCTACGCAGGCACCGATCGCGTCAAAGTCAGCGTATTTGTGACCCATGATCAGAACGTTGGAGCTCTCGTAGATCAGATCGGTTAGCTTGTTAGCGATGGTTCTGGACTTAACAGTGGAGCGCTTTTGGGATGACTTGGTCATACCGCCGATAAATTCAATGCCGTTTTCAGACTTGATGACTGCTTGGTCACCGCCGCGCGCAAGAGCAAGCTCAAGAGCGGCTTTGGCGGCGGCGTCTTTTTCGGCAAAAGATCCGGAGACCGTTGATACGCCGATTGAGATCGTTGCCGGAGAATCGGTCTTGTTGCCGATCGGAATCCAGCGAACTTTGTCGAGAATACTGAATTTATCCTCAACGAAGGAGAGATATGCCTGACGGTCGAAGACGAAAATGAATTTGTTGCGTTCAAATTCCTTGATAACACCGTTAACGCTGAGTGCCCACTCAAAGAGTACATTCGAAATAGAAGAGGCGAGGGAGGCGGTGTTTTCCCGCTCAATCTGAACAAGCTCTTCAATGTTATCGA
>CAZYFC010000075.1:0-7548 GCA_964646715.1 uncultured Lachnospiraceae bacterium | reverse complement strand
AGGTGATGACCGTTTCCTGGATGTACCAGCGGGACGAAGTGGAGATCACGGTGGAGCCCAAGCAGTAATCCTTCCCTTATTCGGGAGAAAGGAATCCGTATGGAACAGTCGATCATTGCAGAGCGCCTCACGGCTCTCCGTAAAGAAGCCGGCATCTCGCAAGCCAAGGTCGCCGAAACGCTCAGAGTCAGCCGTCAGGCTGTCAGCAAGTGGGAAAGCGGCAAAGCCGCCCCCTCGCTTGCCGTCTACGCCGCGCTTGCATCGCTCTATCGCAAATCGCCGGACGTGATCCTCACAGGCGAAGAATACCGCCCCCTCACATCCGCCCTCTGCGAAGGTGAGAGCTTTTCCGATAGGCTGCGCTCGCTTCGCACCGATCGCGGTATCTCGCAGGGCGAGCTTGCCGAAGCGCTTGAGGTCAGCCGTCAGTCGGTGAGCAAATGGGAGCGAGGCGAGGCGGAGCCGGACGCCGACCGTCTCATCGCCCTCTCGCGCATTCTCGATGCGCCGATCGCCTGCCTTCTCTTTTGCCCTCCGACCTATGAGAGCGCCGAAGAGGACCTCAACGGCATCTCCGCGGAAAAAAAGTCAGGGACATCAAGAGAAGACGAAGCACCTGCCGAAGAGGAGAAAAGCGTATCCGCCGTTACAGCCGATACAAGCTCCCTTGAGCTCGCTCTGTCCGAAGAGAACGCATTTGAGCCTGATATCGACGTCGATGACAGCGCAGGAGCGCACGAAAAAACCTCCGACAACGAAACAAGCGGGGCACAGACCAACAAAACGCATCGCTCTCCGATTGCCGAAAAGCGTTTACAGAAAATGAAGGCGCATGTCACGGCGATCCGGCGCAAAAAGAAAAAAGCCGCCGAGGAGGCAGCAAAGGCAGAAAAAAAGGCAGATGGGAAGATTCCCGTCCTCTCTGCCAATCGGATGGCGTATATCTACGTGGATAAGGAAGGCGGCAAGGTACACACCGTCCTACCCTTCCTCGCCGCCCTCCCCCTCGGTGTCGCCGCCGTCGCGCTGATGCTGAGAAAAAAGAAATAAACGAAAACGGTTACGGTAAGGCGTTTTGCCTTACCGTAACCGTTATTTATTGCCTATCTCCCATCAGCGAAGCAGGAGGGCAAGAAGCGCACCGAGAAGCGCACCGAGGACCGAAGAGATACAGCACTTGATCACGATATCCTTGATCCTTCCAAAGCGCTCGATCGGCACGCGCTCAAGCGCGGTCAGGCGTTTACCCTGCTCCTTTTGCTCGGCAAGCATGTGTTCCATGTTGATCGCCAGCTTATTCACCGAAAAAGCAATGCTGCGAATCGATTCGTTTTCATTCTCACACGCCTGCACGCGATGCTCAAGGCTTTTGAGCTTGTCATGCTGATGCGTCAGGGAGACGGCGATCTCTTCATTTGTCATATTGAAAGTCCTTTCTGTTCGTTGAGGAAGAGGCGAAAAGAAGCTCTCTTCGGTAGTTTTCGGGACGGTGTGCATCGATCATTGAGTACTTTCCCCTTCGCCCGATGAGAAGGGGCGGCTTAACGTGGCGGTATCCGAAGAGACGTGGAGGCAGGTGGGTGACGAGATCGTCTATATTGCGGATAGGATAAAAGCGCGCCCAGCGCGCCTGAAGCGAAGCCGTCATGCGGCCGCTGATAACGCGAGGACAGCCGAAGCCGTAGCCCTCAAGTGTCTTTCTGACGTCGGGACGGTGAAACCATATGTACTCGTGGCAGAGAAGCGCAAGTGCCGCTCCGTGTGAATAGCCCACGACGGTAAAGGCGTTCACGCTCTCATCGGCAAGAGTCTTTTCAAGATAGGGCAGAGCTGCCCGAAAGACCGAAAGAAAGCCCCGATGACAGTAAAAGACCTCGCCCATATCGCGGTAAGGCTTTGCCGCAAAGTGAAAATTGTTGCGCCAATCGATCGCCCCCTCCGAATCCTCGAAAAAGACCGTCACGTGGCTGTTCACACGCTTGAGGGCAAAGCTCGCACCGTTTTCAACCGTGCGGTAGCTTGCCGCAAGCGTGGCATCGAACAGCGAAAGCAGCTTGTTATAATCGGGATATTGCATTAAACCGTCATCCTTTCGTTCTTGATCGGGTCTTCTGCTTTCATCATATGTGAAAGCCTCTTTTGGGTTCTTTCTTCGGTCTGCCCGAAAGTGTATAACGGTAGGCAAAGCTGTCGATGCCGTAAGGCGCCCTGAAAACGGTCGCTTCAAAAAGAAGCTGTTTTTCCACCCAGCCCCTCTCATGCTCGGCAAGAAGGGTGATCACGCGTTCAGTCGTCACAAAGCTCTTCGCGGCGAAGTCCTCGTCGCAAAAGGCGCCCGACGCCACTACGCGACCGATTCTGTGAAAGGGTGTGCGATCGGTACGCACCGCAAGAGAAAACGAAGCGTGAGGCATGACCTTTGCCTTGATCGCAAGGCTTTTGCGCACGGTCGTCTTCGCAATATGCGGTACCCCCATATCGGCAAACGAGGTGGCAAAAGCAGCGCGGTAGGCTCTGCCGTTAAAGCTGTACCAATAGGGATGGATCTCGTCCTTTTCCACGGGAAATTCCACGCCGTCCTTCACAAGAGGCATGCCGCGCTTATCGGTGTTGAAGGCGAGAAGACAGCCGTCCGACGTACCGAAATACAAAACGCCGCCGAGCGAAAGAAGCGAAACGGCAGGGTAAAAAACGCCGCCGGTCTTTTCGCCCCGACTGTCGAGAAGATAATAGCGTTCCCTACCCTCTTCATCATGCATCACGGTATAAAAGACCGTCACACCGAAAGGCTCACCTTCCGGAAGCACCTCGGCAGACAAGACCTCGCCTTCGCAGAGTCTTTCGTCCTCAAGGATCGAAAGAGGCTTGCCGTCCACCGCAAGATCGGCAAACGAAACACCGTCACGGATGGGATAGGCAGACGCGTGATGATAGACCGTCACTTCGTTTTTGTAATGTCCGATGCCGTCAAGCAGATACCATTCGTACTGCCTCTCCCCGTTGACCGTGACCGATGTATCCCCGTCGGCAAGATAAATTCTGCCGTCAACGAGAAGCGCAAGATACCCCTTCCACTCGACGAGCGAGGCCGAGGCAAGCGACTTCTCCGAAAGAAGCGTGCCGTCGACAAAGTAGGAGCGCTTTTCGATCCGCCTCTGCTCGTAGGCGTCGCCTGACGAGATACCGTAAAGACCCTCGCGCGAAAGATAAACGGGATCGTCACGGAAGAATAACGTCTTGCCGAGAGAAGCCGGCGCGCCACATCCTCCTTTGACCGCAAAAAGAGGATGCCCCAGCGCCTCGCCGTCGCTTTTCACGAGCTGATCAACGCTCCCCGCATAGGAGGCTCGCTCCTTCAGAACAGCAAGATAGTCGGGATGCGAAAGAAGCGAGGTGATCTTTCCTTTGTGCTGGGGAAAAGCAACAAAGGCGGTAGCACCGAAATACGCCTCACCCGCATGACTGTCGCGCGGCGCAACCGAATAAAAGAGAAGATGCGGCAGGTCAGGATTCCCGCCGAGGAAAACGCGATCGGAAAACACGCTTGCGAAGCGACAGCGTCTTATCACATCAAGCGAGGTTCCTTCGTAGCGGGGAGTCGCGCTTGTATAATCGGCAATTGAACGGCTTGCATACGCGCCGCTTTTGCCGTAACAGCGCACGGCGATCCTGCGCCCCATACTACCGTCGGCAGGGAGCGTCACTCGTACCGAGGCGCAGTAGGAGATCCCGTCTACGCGAACAGTGTTGAAGGAATAATACGCCGCCGTCTCGCTTTCGTTTTCCGAAAGGGTCTCGCCGTCGAGCGTCACCGAGCTGATCGCGCGGCAGAGATCGGGCAAAGGTACGGTCAAAGACTTCACCGCACCGTCGATCGGCAGGTTGCCCCCTTCGGTCACGGTCACGAAGAGGTAGCGCGAAGCGGTGGCAGATGTCACGCCGCGCAGATAGACCGAAACGACGGGGACAGCCCGTTTGGCGCAGAAAGCATACCCGACGTTCAATTCGCTCTCTTCGTCCCAAACACCCTCGTAAGCCTCAAGCGACGTGATCGCGTCGTATTCGCCACCGTAGAGCGTATAGGTTTTGGGGTAAAGCTCGGGGTCACAGACGACGCGCACCACGTCGCCCTTCTCGCAAAAGGCGAGAAAGCAATCAGTAAAGACCGTCACGTCCTCCCCGAAGACGTAACCGAGCGCAGCTGCGCTTTCTCCCTCGAAATAGACGCTGTGCAGCGCACTGTCACCGTAGAAGGCAGTCGGTGCAATTGACCTGACAGACTTGCCGAAGACCACCTCCTTGAGCGAATAGCATAGAGCAAACGCGTCGGCAGAAACCGTCTCTACACCGTACAGGATCGCACTTTCAAGGGCTTCACAGCCGTAAAACGCGCCGTTGCCAAAGCCCTCGTCACCCTCGATATACCTCACCGAGGGTGAGAGGATCACGCGGCGTATCGCACTGCCTGTAAACGCTCCCGCCGCGATCCGTCCGATGGCGAGTGTCTCTCCGTTGTAGTCGGCAGAGGTGGGCACGAAGATCTCGCGCCTTCCCTTCTCAAAGCCGTAGACCTCCAGCATCCTCTCGCCGTCTACGACGGCAAGACGAAGCTTCAAGCCGTGATCACTGTCAAAGACCGTCTCTTCGTCAAGCGTCCTGACAACGTCGTAGTAGTCAGTGAGAAGGTTGCGCGTCTCGTATGCCTCGCCGTTTAAGAAAGCGGTCGGAATATAGACGTTCGTCTCGGGCAAACGCCCCTCCTCCGCCATTTCGTCGGTATACACCTCATCTCCCATCTCCTCGGCAAGGGTAGGCGAAGAGACGCGCACGATCCTTTCTCCGTCAAGCAAATAAAAGCAACCGTTCGCCGAGAAGCCCTGCGAGGGGCTTTCAGCAAGCGCGATGAGAGGCGCAAGCGTCTCTTCTTTATCCCGCGCCTCATGCAAAAGGAGATACAGCCAGGGGCCTCTGTGCACGAGCAGGCATGCGACCTCCTCGCCATCCACAAGAAAGGAATGCGAAAACAAACCGTATATCCGCCCCTCCGCTTCCGAAAAGCACTTCGGAAGCAGGCGGTAGCCGGGAAAGGTCTCGATCGCCGCACCGTTTTGCTTCTCCTTGTCGCGATACATGTTCACGAGAAAGGGGAAACGACTGTCAGCACACTTGCCGTCAGGCGTCGTCAGATCAACACCGCCGAAGCTGTCGGCAGAATAGCTGTACTCTGCTTTAGAGGAAGAAAGATTTTTGTCATTCTGTCTCGCTCTGTTCTTCGCCATCACCGTCACCATCCGTATCTGTCTTCGACTGCTGAACCGCCTGAAGAGACTCTTCGTCCTTCGTAGCGGCGTCTTTCGTCCTCATAGCGTGCGAAGAGGGCTTCAGCACGCGCATCACCGTCTTCAAGACAGCAATAATAAGCCGTAAGAAGCGGCAAAAGATGTTCACTTTCGTTTCCGACATCGACTTCATCCTCCTTATTTTCTTCTGTTACCCGACCGCTTGCGCGAGCGTAGCCGATCTCATACACACCGCGGCAAGCTCTGTCGATCATGACCTTTCCGTTTTCAAGCCGTACCTCGTCCCTCGCATCAAGCAATTCTTGGCGATCCTTGACGATCTCGCCGGTAAAATACAGAAAGCGTGCATCCGCACTCTTCATGTCGTAGCAGAGATAGCGTTCGTCCGGCGGTATCGCTTCATCGCATGCAGCAGTCATTCTGCCGTAGAGAACGAGCGAAACAAGATCAAGCTCCTCCGTTGAGGTAAAGATCAGCGTCACCTCCGCCCGACTTCCTCCCATAAGCGTCTTCACCGAACGGCGAATATCCGCTTTGCCCCCTTCGTCGAAGGTCATCTCTTCAGATAGCTGACCGTCGCAGAGGACGGCAAGACTGCCTTTTCCGAAGGCAGAGAGCGCAAAAGCGGCAACGTCATCTGCGCTGACCGTGAGAGGCGAATTGGCAGTCACCGTGACAGGCTTTGTCAGTCGAAATACGGCAGGGGGAGGAAAATGCCCCACCGTTCGATAGGCTTTGATCGGGTCCAGCCGCCCCACCTCGGCAAGCGCGCGGTTAAGCGATGCGTAAAAGACGGCATCACTCGCCATGCGCCCCTCAGACGTGAGGGCTGCGACCTCCTGATAAATTTGAATGGCGTTCATGCCGATTTC
Organism: uncultured Lachnospiraceae bacterium; assembly: GCA_964646715.1. Lineage (GTDB taxonomy): Bacteria > Bacillota > Clostridia > Oscillospirales > CAG-272 > RGIG1993. Next base: position 1,376 of record CAZYFC010000075.1, on the reverse strand, counting down.
CACCTTTCATCCGAATGATCCCCGGGGGACTCGCCGTCCCCCGGGCCTTAACTGTCCTTTATTCGCCGCCTGCAAGCGGCGAAACGCCATACCGTCTCTTAAATTTCGGTTGCAGAGCCGTTTGACGCGGCGCTGTAGCATTCAACGAGACAGATATGCTTGTAAGTGCCGAAGCCGATGCCGAAGCGGCAATAGCCGTTCCAGATCCAGTTTCGGGTATGGCTGTCCTCCCAGTTCTTGACCGAAAGGGGCACGCGGTTGAAAAACATGTTGCCGGCAAGATTCTTATTCGCCTCGGACGACATCAGAATAATGGGGAAGGTCTGCTCGCTTTCGTTCTCGGAAAGCTCGTACTGCCAGTTGGGAAGCACGATGAGATTCCAGTTGCCGTAGTGGATGTTGATGCCGTTGTTGGCACTCGACGCCTCGTAAGGAGAACCAAGCACCTGCTTGACGTACTTTTCAAGCATGGGCAGATTACCGGGAATGATGATGGTATCTGCAACGAAGCCAAGCACCTCACCGTTCTCGTCCTTCATGTTGCGGATGCGCGCCGCACCCTTGGTGATCGCGTCCTCCACGTCTGCAAGTGTGAGCTTAACGTGATCGGTGCTGTAGCGATTGATACCGAAATAGTTCGACTGCACGCCTTCGCCGTGGCCTGATGCCGAGCCGTATTTGTGATCGGTCGCAAAGAGTGCCTTGCCGTCGGCGGTGGCAAGATCGACCGTTGCCTTGTTGAAGGTCATCGAGGTATTCTTGCCGTTGGCGATCGCGGCGGTGGCGAGCTTATTCATCGTGAGATAATAGGCTCTCACGAAGTTCTGTGCGCGTCTCTTGGCGTCTGCGCCGATGCCGAACAGGCTGTCGTCCATCATCTGCTTGGTGATGGTAAATTCCTTCATAAAAGGAATGTGCTCGATAAACTTTTTGTAGGTATCGACAAGCGAGTCACTGTCTGCAGCCGCGCCTTCAGCGGCGGCGGTAAAGGTGCCGAACTCGTCCTGATACTGAATGGTCTCGCCGTAGCGATTCGAGCGCTCGATGTTAAACAGCCAGTCGAGCGCACCGCCCTTCTTTTTCTGCAGGTCGCTTTCGGCTTCGATGACCATCTTAAGGGGCGTCGCAAGTCTTCCGATCTTGGAATCGTTAAGCCCCGATGTTTCGGAATAAATAAAAGCCATAGTAAGTATCCTTTCTTCTTTTTGATCCGTGACTTATCCTTGACAGGCGCTTCGGACAAGCTCACGAGCCCTTCGTCACGCGACGAAAGAGCTGTTCGAGCTTCGCAGGGGAATACCCCTCGCCGAGAAGCTCACGGTGTAACCACGCCGTTCAGGCGGATATGCCCATCGCCGCCGGTGACGAAGTAAAGC
>CAZYFC010000074.1:0-7715 GCA_964646715.1 uncultured Lachnospiraceae bacterium | reverse complement strand
CGGGGGTGATCTCGTTGCGGAAGGATTTACCGATCTGGCAAACGCCGAAGGGAACCTTCTTGCGGGAGGTGCGGGCGATGTTCTTGAAGTTGACGAAAATGCCCTGTGCCGTCTCGGGGCGGAGATAGACCTCGTTTGTCGAGTCCTCGGTTACGCCGATAAAGGTCTTGAACATGAGGTTGAATTTACGGATGGGGGTAAAATCGGAGCTGCCGCAGGAAGGGCACTTGATGTGGTTCTCGTGAATATAGTCGCTCATTCTGTCGCTCGTCCAGCCGTTGGGGTTGAGCTCGAGCGAATTTTCAGCAATATAGTCTTCAATGAGCTTGTCTGCTCTGTGACGCGAACGGCAGACCTTGCAGTCCATGAGAGGGTCGGAAAATCCGGCAAGGTGTCCCGACGCCTCCCAGGTCTTGGGATTCATCAGGATAGCTGAGTCAAGGCCGACGTTATAGGGTGATTCCTGTACGAACTTCTTCCACCATGCGCGCTTGATATTATTCTTAAGCTCTACGCCGAGAGGACCGTAGTCCCATGAGTTGGAAAGACCGCCGTAGATCTCACTGCCTGCGTAAACGATGCCACGGTTTTTGCAAAGGGCAACGATCTTATCCATCGTTTTTTCGGTGTTTTTCATTGTATGTCATTCCTTTCAAGAAATCATAGGTCATAATCAGGCGTTTGGCAGATGCCAAAACGCATACAGCCTATTATATACCGAAGGCAGTTATTTTGCAAGAGCTTTTTCGCTTTTTTTCGTGATTCGGGATGATTTTACGCAAAAAATAAAACACGCAGATCGATAAAAAGGATACGTTCTGTTGACATCACTCTGAAACTGTGTTATAATTCATAATGGCTTGGTTTATCCGGGCGTTTATTTAAAAGTACGGAGTAAAAGGAGAAAACAGCATGATTCGGGTTACCATATACAACGAGTTCTGCCACGAGAAATTTGATGAAGTCGTGAAGGAGATCTATCCTCTCGGCATCCACAAGACCATTGCCGATTTTCTTTCGACCGAGGAAGATATTGCCGTCAGAACGGTCACGCTTGACGATGAGGAATGTGGACTGACGCAAGAGGTGATCGATTCGACCGATGTGCTCCTTTGGTGGGGACATCTGCGTCACGGTGACGTTCCCGATCACGTAGCGATCCGCGTCAGAGATGCCGTACACAAAGGCATGGGATTTGTGGCGCTCCATTCTGCCCACCATTCCAAGCCCTTCCGCCTTCTGATGGGTACGACATGTAATCTAAATTGGCGCGAGGAGGGCGACCTTGAACGCGTGTGGGTGACGAATCCCGCCCATCCCATTGCCGCAGGCATAGACGGCTATTTTGAGGTGGAGCACGAGGAGATGTACTGTGAGCCCTTCGGCGTTCCGGAGCCCGATCAGCTCGTTTTTATCGGCTGGTACGAGGGGGGCGAGGTCTTTCGCTCGGGTTGCTGTTATTTCCGCGAGAACGGCAAGATATTCTACTTCCAGCCCGGTCACGAGACCTATCGCACCTTCCACAATCCCGCCGTTCAGCGTGTCATTAAAAACGCCGTTCGTTGGGCCGCCCCATCAAGACGTGTGGATCACCTCGTTTGTCCACACGTTAAAAAGGTAGAACCGGGTGTTCCGGGCTCGCACCTTCACTGATAACCTCGGGTAATTTTCTTGCGGCATCTGCCGGCTGAAAGGTTTTTTCCATGAATGCATCTACACCCATGCCCCAAAAAAGCAAAACGCCCTACCGTGGCTTTGAGAAAAAAGAGCGCATGATCCCCTCGATCCTCATTTCACTCGCGCTCCCCTTTACGCTCCTCTTTTTCGGCCCATTTGAAATGTTTTACGCCAATTACAGCCAGCTCTATTTTGCCTTCGGCGACTTTATTTGGCCGCTTTTCTTCATCGCGCTCGGCGCTTCTGTATGTCTCTTTCTTCTTCTCCTGCATCTCAAAGGGCGCGCCTTTGACATTGTCTACGGCGTTTTGCTCGGTCTGTTGGTGATGATCTTCCTGCAGGGAAGCTTTCTCAACCTCGGCTTGACCTCACTCCCCGGTGACGGTGTCGGCGTTTCGTCATTCTCAAAGGGGGCGACGGTGATCAACACCGTCGTCTGGGTGCTCGTGCTTGCCGCCATTCCCACAGCTCTTTCGCTTCTTGGGAAATGGCGCGATGTCGCACGGCTGGTAATGATGGTGCTGACAGTCGCTGTGATCGGCGGTCAGCTTATCAACTTCGCGGTCTATGCGATGGCGTCTCCCGTGCTTCTTTCGCCTGCCGAAAGAAGCGAGATCGCAGAGGGCGAGGAGGATGCGGAAGAGAAGAGTGATCATGCGTCCGGTGAGCGCGCGATCCTGACGACCAAGAACCTGACGACGCTTTCGACCGACGGTAACGTGATCCTGTTTATCGTCGACCGTTTTGATCTTGATTTCTATCACTACGCGCAGAACAAGCATCCCGAGCTTTTCTCCGAGCTTGAGGGCTTTACCTCTTTTGAAAACAATATCTCAAAATACGCAAGGACGTATCCTTCGATGGCGTTTCTTCTGACCGGAGTTGAAAACACCTTCGAAACGAGCACCGCCGCGTATTTCAAAAACGCCTATACTGACGCCCCTTTCTTTAAGACGTTGAAAGAGAACGGCTACGACATCAATCTCTATATGGCAAGCGGCGACTGCTACGACGACGCCTCGGTCTTTTCCGACGTCGTGGATAACACGAGCGCTGCCAAGGGTTATACTATTCTTGATCGTGGACAGCTTTGCAGCACCATGCTCCGTCTTTCTCTTTTTCGTCAGCTTCCCATCGTCTTTAAGGGTGTGGTTGGCAATATCAGCACCGCAACTTTTTCAAGCTTCGTGGAATATGAAGCCGACTATCCGCTTTATACGTCCGATATGAAGGAGGTATACGAGCTTCTCAGTGCCGAGGATTTTAAGCTGGAGGATGGCAACAAACGCTTTGTGACACTTCATATCGACGGCTGTCACTATCCCTTTATTTACGATGAAAATTGGGAGGCGCTTGAAGAAGGCGATCCCCGAAATAATTATTCAACGGCTGAGATGGGTATGATCTCCTCGTTTGCTATTATCAATCGCTATCTGGGCGAGATGAAGCGCCTTGGCGTTTACGACGACGCCACGATCGTCATAACGGGCGATCACGCCGCCGCCTACAGCGACACCAAGGATCTCTCCGGCTCACGTCTGACCGCGCTTCTCGTTAAAGAGAAGGGCTCCTCCGAGGGAATGACTGCTGTCAACCGCGCCCCCGTTTCGCAGGACGATCTCCGTGCCACGATCCTTGATTCGGAAGGGATCGCCGGAAATGACGACTTCGGCAGATCGGCTTTTGACGTCAGAGACGACGACGACGGAAAACGCTATTATTACTTTCAGAAAACGATCGTCGGTGCAGACGACGAGATCGTTGTTTACGAGGTCGTGGGTGATGCTTCGGATTTTTCCAATTGGACGCTTGTTGATCGCATAACGGTCACAGGTGATCTCACCTAATATCAACAATCAGCCAACCGACTACAGTGTGGTACACTGTAGTCGGTTGGCGGTAAACTAACCTTAAAAGTCAGGAAAAAACATGGATACCATTCTTTACTACATCTGTATTCCGCTCGGATACCTGATGAAATGGTGCTGGATGCTCGTCAAGGATTACGGTCTTGCCATTATCCTTTTCACACTCGCCACCAAGATCGTTCTGATGCCGCTTTCGGTCTGGATCCAGAAAAACTCGATCGTTATGGTGCGCATTCAGCCCGACATCAATTTCCTTAAAGCAAAGTACTACGGTGACAACGAAACGATAGCTGATGAGCAATCTAAGCTCTTCAAAAGGGAAAAATACCATCCGCTTCTTTCGCTGATTCCGCTGATCCTGCAGTTTGTGCTTCTGATGGCGGTCATTTATATCATTTATCATCCGCTCGGATATCTCTTCGGTGCGTCTGACGAGCTTGTGCATGCGCTTGCATCCCATATCGGCGCAAACCCCGAGGAGTCCTCCTTCCAGCTTCTGATAGTTGACGCGATCAAGTCGGGGGCGATCACCTCCTCCACTGTGATAGAAGGCGTGGAGGCATCGGCATTGACTTCTCTTGTGGAAAGCGTTATGGACCTTGACCTTCGTTTTCTCGGCCTTACGCTTTCCGTTGTGCCCGCCAAGCAGTTCTTCAGCGTCTATATTCTCGTACCGATCGTTGCCGCGCTCTCGTCCTTTCTTATGTGCTGGACGCAGAATCTCTCCAACGTGCTGCAGCACGAGCAGAGTAAGTGGAATCAGTACGGTCTTCTTGCTTTTTCGGTTGGCCTTTCGCTTTACCTCGGATTTTTCGTGCCTGCGGGTACGGCGCTCTATTGGATCTTCAGTAATCTCTTCTCGATCGGTGTGATGTATCTTCTGAACGCCCTGATCAATCCGAAGCACTACGTCGATTACGAAGCACTTGAGGAAAGCCGCAAAGCTCTTGCCGATATCGCCGCCCTCGACGGCGGAAAAAAGGCGCGCTCCAAGGATGAGATCGCGCGAGAGAAGGCAGACTACAAGCGATTTTTCCGTATCGTCAATAAGCACGTTGTCGTGTATTCCGAGAAAAGCGGCTTCTACAAGTACTTTGAAGGCGTGATCAACGAACTTCTCAAGAGAAGCAATCTCTCGATCCATTACGTGACAAATGATCCGAACGACGCGATCTTTGAGCTCGCAAAAGAAAACCCGCGCATAAAGCCCTACTACATCGGGCTCAAAAAGACGATCTCGCTGATGCTCAAGCTGGAATGCGATATTCTGTTAATGACCACGCCTGACCTTGATAAGTATTATCTCAAACGCTCGCTGATGCAAAAGGATATCGAGTATATCTATCTGCCGCACGATCCGATGAGCGTGCATATGGGCTTTAACGAGGGTGCGTTGGATGCTTTCGATACCATCTTTTGCACCGGACCCCACGTCTACCGTGAGGTGCGTGCTACCGAAAAGGTTTACGGTCTTCGCGAGAAAACGCTCGTTGAATTTGGATTTCCGCACGCTGACACGCTCGTTGCGGCAGGGGAGGCTGAAAACGCATCCCGTGCGGCACGTCCCGATGATCCTTCGCGCAAGAAAGAAATCCTCATCGCACCTTCGTGGGGCGAGGATAACCTACTCGACTCATGCCTTGACAAGCTGATCGAACAGCTATATTCCGACAAGTACCATATTACGGTGCGGCCTCATCCCGAATACGTCAAGCGCTGTGGCGCGAAGATGAACGCCATCGTCGAGAAATACGCCGACAAGGTGGGCGACAGGCTCTCCTTCGAGCTTGACTTTACCTCCAACCGTTCGACCTATGCATCCGATCTTCTGATCACCGACTACTCAGGAATCTCGTACGAATACTGTATCGCAACCAAGCGTCCCGCACTTTTTATCAACACTGCGCTGAAATGTCTCAATCCCAATTGGAAAAGGATCGGTCTTACGCCGGTTGAGCTCTCACTTCGAAGTGAGCTTGGCATTGCACTTGACAAGGATCAGCTTGACTGCGTTGCAGAATCGGTCGAAAAGCTTTTTGCCGAGGAAAAAGCCTACCGTCTGAAGATCGGTGAGATCATGAAGGACTTCTTCTATAATCCCGGCACGAGTCAGGTGGCAGGCGCACGGTACATTCTTTTTGCACTTTCGTCGAAAAAGAAAAAGTCTTGACAAAAGAGAAGGAACATGCTATACTGCTTTTGTGACAGATGGGCAACCGTATGAGCGCCCTTAAAAACGAAAGGCTTTTTTGACATGATTCTGATCAATTCACTTTATATTGACCCTTCGCAGATCTCTGCTATCGCCGCCCTCGCAACTGGCGCGATTGCTGTTATCGGTACGTCGCTTCTCATCTGGTGGAGAAAGACCAAGAAAAAGGTTGCCAAAACGCTTCACATCGACGTGAATGCCAACAAGGAAGTTGAAGACGATCTCGTGATCAACGAGGATGAGGCGGAAGGTGTGCCGCATGATGCCGAAGTGACCGCTTCGGACAAAACCGAGTGAAGGAACAGCCTTGACCGTCTTCGTGTCAAGGCTTTCTTTTTGGAGGGGTAAGACGATGAGTTTCTTTTCGAAAGGAAAAAAGCGTATTAAAAAACTGAACGCCGCATATATTCGGAGAAAGTGCGGCTTTACCGCGATCTGCTTTCGCGAGATAACTTCGACGAACGCCATTCTCAAGGAGTACGCGCTCCAGAATGCGCCGGAATGGACGGCGGTGATTGCCGAGAGCCAGACAGAAGGCAAGGGGAGGGGCGACCACAGCTTCTATTCCCCACTTGGAAGCGGTATCTATATCAGCATTCTCTTAAGGCCGAAGAATAAGCGTCTGAACCCTGCCGATATCACGGCGGCGGCGGGCGTTGCTGCATGTGAGGCAATTGAATCGCTGTCGGAGAGAGGCTGTGCCATCAAGTGGATGAACGATGTCTTTATCGAGGGCAGAAAGGTGGCAGGTATCCTTGCGGAAAGTGCTGTTTGGGAGGGTGAGCGCTTTGTCGTCGTGGGCGCGGGCTTCAACCTCACCACACCTGAGGGCGGCTACCCCGAAGAGATCGCCGGCACGGCAGCGTCGATTCTCGGCGAGGACAATCGGCCCTTCCTCAGGGAAAAAATGGCCATTGCTTTTTTTGCAAAACTGCAGGAAATGATGAAAGCGCCCTCCGACGAGGTTTTTCGCGCCTATAAGGAGCGCCTCTTTCTCATCGGCAAAACGGTTCTGTGGCAGGGAAGAGAGGTCAGAGTAAGCGGGCTTGCCTCTGATTACAGACTCGAAATTACGACAGAAGACGGGGAGAAGCAGTTTCTTGACAGCGGCGAGGTGTCGCTTTCTTCAAAAAGCTTTGCCGAATAACGGTTGTCGGATCAATCGGACAACGACGCCTTTCATCGATCACTTATCGGGGAAGGCGCCTTTTCTTTCTTTTCGGGCATGGTTTTCCGGTAAAAATATTTTTTAAAAAGAGGCTTGTAAGCCCTTTACATATTCGGAAAAATATGATAAAATAACCGCGATTGGGGATCGACGATCTGGTGTCGAAACTCCACATATAATAGTTCTTTAAGGAGTAAATGAATGGAGAATTTGTTGTTCAACGCGATGCTGGCGGTAGCTACGCCCGAAGAACCCGCCACATGGTTCGTTTGTCTTCTCGGCGTGGGTGTCGTGTTCGTCGGACTCATATGCATTATCGGTATTCTGTATCTGATGAACTTCCTGATTTCAGCCATGGAAGGCAAAAAGGCGAAACCCGCAAATACCCCCGCCACCCCTGCGGTAAGTGCTACCGCACAGACCGCAAGCGCACCCATTGAAAACCGTCAGGAGATCATTGCGGCAGTTTGCGCCGCCGTGGCGGAAGAAAACGGAACCGATATTTCGGGTATCCGCGTGATCTCGTTCAAGAAACTGTAATTTTTATAAACGATTTATAAGGAGAATTAACCATGAAAGCTTACAAAGTTACTGTAAACGGCAACGTTTATGAAATCACCCTCGAAGTTGTTGATAAGGCTGAGATCAAGACGCCTGCTGCTCCTGCAGCCGCGCCTGCGCCCACAGCAGCTCCCCCGCCGGCAGCCGCCGGCGCGACCACCAGCACCGCCCCGATGCCCCGGACGATCCATAAGGTCAAAGTGACCGCAGGTCAGGCAGGGAAAAAGGG
>CAZYFC010000073.1:0-7786 GCA_964646715.1 uncultured Lachnospiraceae bacterium | reverse complement strand
AGCATCCCGTTCAGCTCTGCCCAAAGCGCCTGCCGTGGCGGCGGCAAACGCCTCCTCCACCGTAAGTCCCTTCCCGCGAAGGCTGAGAAAATGCCTGTAGTGAGGATCCTCCTCCACCCTCGCACCGACGGTAGCATAAGGCGCCCAAAGGGAGGCAAAAGCAAGAGAATCGGCAAGTGCGCTCTCTGCTGCCAGGCATCTTTCTTCAAGAGCCTTGATCCTTTCGTCCTCTTCCGACGCTTTGGCAGAAGGGCTTTCTGCCTGTGACGAAGCCTCTTCAGGTGCTGAAGAAGCCCCGTCCTCGACCGCCAATGCTCTGTCGGACAGGGGGTCATCGAGGATCGTTTCCTCGTAAAGTGTCGTTTCGTTCATATTCGTTTGTACTCGCTTTCTTGATCTCTTCTGAACAAGCGGTGATCGCACCCGTCCGACTAAGACGCAAAAATCAATATAGGTGGCCGACTTTCGGCGTGGTGTCACCGCTTTTCAAAGCTGCGTACCTGCGATTCTTTCTTTTTGCGAAAGGTCGCGTTCAGACAGCCGCTTCGTCAGCTGCGGGGCTTTTTCTGTCGGAAGAGGCCTCGCTCGAAAAATGGGCAAGATTCTCTCTTGCACCGGGGTAGCCGCAGTATAGCTGTGCCGCCCAATAGCGGGCAAGCGTGTCCGGCTTTCCGACCTCGCCGAAGCCCCCCTCACGGTAGTTGTCGAGGTTGTACTGCCAAAGCGGCTCTCTTTCATCCTTCAGCGGCTTTTCGCTCGCTACCGAGAAGAGATAGCCGTCGTCATAGACGAAGGCATCCTTTGCCGCATCGTATTCAAGAAAATCGTAGCGGCAGAAGGCGTCGCTCTCGACATTGCCGTAGCCGTCCCTGAAGAGAATGGCACGCGGCTCGTCGGCATAGGCGAGGTACATCTCGAAGATCAGGCGGTCAAGCTCGGCGTACGCCGCATTTTTCATCACACGCTTCGATACGAGGCGTCCCTCCGACTGCGCCACCTGGATCTCACGCGCCTTACCCGACTTTGACGACTCCTCATCCTTACCGACGTAAGCATCGCTGATGCCCAGAATGCGCTTAGCGTCGTCGTAAACGCGCGCAATATAGGCAAGATCCTGCGAGATGTCGGGCGTTGTGTCGAGCACGCCGAAGCGCTCAGGTGTCTCACCGGGGCGCAGATTCAACACCTTTCCGCCGACAGAATTATCATAGCGGAAATGGCAGTCGTCCGGCTTATATGGGAACACCCCTGCCATCATAAGCTTTTCATGCACACGCGAGAGGATCTTGTTGATCTCAAGCTGCTGTGGACGAATGGCAAGGCAGTCCGACTGCCCGATGCAGGAATCCTCTGCCGAGATATTCTTGCGAATGACGATGGGAAAATGCTTCGGGCGATAGAAGGAAAGACGGCTTCCCTTCTCGATCCTTTTGCCGCTTGCCGTCATAAGCGTCTCCTTGGCAAGCTCGTATTCCTCGCTTGCAAGGAGAATGCGTTCTTCACCGCAGCTACAGAGCGATTTGCTTTTACCGCAGGTCGGGCAAAACCGCGTTTTCCTCGCATAATAATCGTCGGTGTCCGAGAGCATACGCTCTCCCGACCAGATGAAGCGCGAAACAAGCCCCCTTTCGTTTTTGTAAAAGGCGACCACCATCGTCACGGTGTCCTCCCCCTCTCCCTCCTCGAAGGAAGCCCCGACGTCCTCAGCCACGCCAAAGCGACGGGAAAGCTCGTCGGACGTTGTCTCAAAGACCAAAAAGCAGTATTCCATCTCTTCAAGGGACGTCACGGCGGGCTGAGGAATAAACTGACGGGGCGAAAGCCCCGTGACGCGCACACCGCCCACCTCGCCGTAATTCGAAAGCGAATCGTCCCACTCAACCAAAAATACCGATCCGCCGTAGATGTAGGTGTAGCGCTCGTCCATATCGTTGATCTTCTCAAAGGGGAGCTTGTCGCGCAGTGAGGTGAGAAGCGCCTCCACGCGCCTTGCGTTACGCTCCTTGCAGAGTGAAGCGCCTGCCACCGAGACGGTGGGCAGAGGGATCTCGGTCGAGATCTGACTCTCGATCAGCTCGTAGGTGATGTTGCGTACCGTTTCGGCAGGGCGGCCGCCGTCGGTGTCCTTACTGCCACAGTACTGTGCATAAGCCTTGTCAAGCCGATCGAAAAGATATGCTTGCTTTTCCTTGGCGGCACGGTAGAGTCCGTCAAAAAAAGCCACCTTGTTTTCCGAAACCTTCAAAGCGTTTGACCTGTCCTTTCTTTATTTCGGGCTTTTTTACCTCAAAAGGCGCGGCATGCCCGTTTTGCCGCTTCGCGGTGCCGGTATGATCCCTCGGTGAGGAAAGCTCCCGTCAGAAAATCAAGTGCTCCTCCAACGCTCTTCGATTCGTTTTTTCTCCTCGTCGCTTGCAGCGTAGTAGTCCTCCCACATATCCTCGGTCCAACCTACCGAAGGGCGCTCGACCTTCTTTTCAGGCGCCTGATACCACCAGACGGCAAAATAGCGAAGCGCGTCCGGCGCGTGCGTCAGCTCATGCGGATCGCGCGCAGCATCACAGGGATCCTTTTCGTCAACGAGTATCGTCGACAGCGTGCGGATGAGATGACGACAGGTCGCAAAGATACGCAGGCGAGGCAGAGCCTTTCCGCTTGCCGTCATGCGGCACTTAAGAAGCTCCTTGAGATAGAGCCATCCCGTCTTTCGGTTGTTCGAGCTTTTCGTCAGGCGAAGCCCCTCCTCTTCGAAGCCGACCGCTTGACTCTTTCCCGAGGTCAATTCTCTTGCAAAGAGATCGGGCGGAGCAAGACGCGCACGGGGCAGCTTCCACGCCTCGCCGTTATAGCCGTCTGCCTTGTGGATGAGGGCAGATGCCTCCGAAACAACGAGATTGGGCTTATAGATCTCGTGGAAGACATAGCAGTTCTTCTCGCCATCGACGGCGATCTTATAATGCGCCAGCATGTCAAGACCGTAGTCCATCGAGGCGTAGATCTGCCAATCCTTCGGAATGGGAAAGGGCTCAACGACGTGAAGCTCGTGGCGGAATTCGTGGAAGAAGCGTCCTCCGACGTCGGAAAGAGCTTCTTCTTCCGTACGGGGATACTCCTGCACGATCTTCTCCCCAAGATCGCGTTTCGTTGCCTCATACCACGCGCTGTCGCGCCGCGGATCGGCAAAGACCGGGATGAAGGTCTTTTTGAAGTTGTTCTCGCCGCACCACAGCTCCTCGAAAAGCGTGCCGCGCTTGATGGTCGAAATGCCGATCACCTTACCACCCGTCGGGCGGTTGATGGTGGGATAGGCAGAGGTCCATATCTCGCGCGCCCATTCCTGAAAGGCCCATTCGTCGATGAGAAGAATATTGGCAGTAAAGGAACGGCCTGCGCTTTTGGAGGCAGCGAAGCTCTTGAAGCGACTCACCTTTTTCCCCGAAATGAGCAGGATCTCGCTCTTTTTCACCTCAAAGCGCAGCTCCCCGCCCTTCAGAAGCGCGGGCATATGCTCGAGGATCAGTGCAAAACGCCGCACGAGCTCAAAGGCATCGTTGGCGGTCTTTGAGAGCGCGATGACCGTGTGACCGGGGTGAAAGATCAAGTCGTGCGCACAGTAGAAGAGCGCCACCCAAGTGATGCCGATCTGCCGCGCCTTCAGGAACAAATTAAGGCGGTTGGCATCAATCGAAAGAAGCGCTTCCTCCTGAGCGCGCCAGGGGCGAAAGGGGAGAACGACCTCAGGGGCATCCTTATCCTCAAAATAGCAGTAATGCTTAACGAAGTAGAGAAGATCGCCCGAGGCATACTCAAACTCCATGCGGCGAAGCGTCTTGAGAAGCTCAGTCGTTTTCGTCTGCACAGCCAAGCCTTTCAGCAAGATGGCAGAGAAGGCGTCTGTCGTCAGCCGACAAGCCCTCACCCTCTTCCGCCTCGCCCTTTTTGCCCCCCCGACCGGGCGACATGCCAAACTCTGAGGAGAGGATGAATCTGGCAGCGCTGACGTTGACCGAGCCACTCAGCGCAGCGTCGATGAGAAGCTGCCTGACCAGCTCCGTCGCATCGCAACAGGCCTTGTCAAATTCGGGATACTCTCGCCTCCAGCGCTCAATGACCGAGGGTGTCACGCCAAGCGATTCTGCAAAGGAAACGAAGGAGGGCGCACCGACGATCACGCCTTTCTCATTTTTACGCATCAGCGAGAAATGAGCGATCACAGCATCGCAGTGTTTCTTTCGATAGGGCGTTGCCATGTCAACACCCCCTTTCGTCAGCGTCGAAAAGGGACGCACCGCGCGTTTCCCTTTCCGCACTCTTATCCTAACACCCCAATAACTCAAAAAAATCACACCTCTTTTCCTAAAAAACTTTTTGTGCCGATCAATAAAAAACACCCTTTTCGGAAGGAAAAGGGCAAAAAAAGAGAGCCTGTCGGCTCTCTTTCGGGGATCGTTATTCGGTTTTTTCGCTTTCTTCAACGGCAGGCGCATCTGCTTCAGACGTTTTTTCATCCTCAGCGGGCGCTTTCTCTTCGGGCATCTCATCGACAGGCGCTTCATCGGCAGGCACAGTCGGCTGCAGGGGTGCCACGCCGTAAGGATTGCCACCGTAAGGATTGCCACCGTAGGGATTGCCACCGTAGAGCGTTGCCTGTGCGGCAAGCTCTGCCTGCGAGGGGGCGACTTCAAGATTCTTCCAAGCCTTGATCGCAAGGACAGCGTAATAGATCATCCACGCGTGGAAGGCAAGCTCAAGAAGAGCTGACGCAGAGAAGGCATATACAAACACGTTAAAGAAGAGGAGCGCGACGGTGTCAAAGATCAGAAGGCCTAAGGTCACCTTTGCCCAGATTGCTTTCTTGTTGATAAAAAAGGCGAGCAGAGCGAACGCCGCAACGAAAATAACGGCGATCACGATGGCAACAGCGTACATAGAAGGATCCACGGCAGGAACGTAAGCCTCCCAATCCTCGCCGTAGTTGGTCAGGTACCATTCGGCAGGATACATACCGCAAAGCTCGGTAAAGAGCATCATGACGTATACGGGAATCGACAGCGAGAAAAAGAAAAAGAGATCGGCGCTCGTCACAATGAGGATGACGTTCACAACGGCGATGATCGCAGCAAGCAACAGGTTGATCTTTGAGACCTTGAGGTCGCGAAGAAGCATCTCCTTGGTTTTGATTCTTCCGGTTTGTTGGTTCATAGTATACTCCTTTGACAAAATTATCAGGTTAAGTATAGCATCTTATCCCATAAAAGTCAAGAGCAGAAGCCGAGAAAGACGAAGAAACAAGCTCAGAACATATTGAGCTTTTGCCCGATAGCGTACATCAGGCGGAATTTCCGCTCGTAAAACGCCGCAGGAGACATCAGCATGCAAAGCGGCGACCAGTTGTGACCGCGCCGTTCGGCAAGCGCGTCGAGAAACAAGAGCTTGATCTTGTCGCTCTCGCCTTCGCAGACCTCGTCAAGTGCCTCAAGGATCGCCGTGTTGAGCTGAAGATAGCGCGCAAGTACCTCAGGGCGGCGCGATGCGCGCTCAAGCTCAAGCGCGCGCTTCTTGAAATCACCGCAGATCGCAAGGATCTCTCTTTTTTCGTGTAGGGTAAATTGAAATCCGTTTCTGGATTTGTAGGGCATATAGCGAACACCTCCCGTCGCTGTGTGTCTGGTTTTGGATCGGTTGATGATATGTATATGAGTGGTACTCATATTATGCCACGCTATTCCTTGTTTGTCAAGAGTATTGCTCATATTTTTTTCTGCTTTTTTTCAAACGCTCTTGACAAACAGGTGTTCTGCTCTTATAATATAGGTACAAGACCAATTTGGAAGGCGTGATACGTTATGACCGTTCACACACGAATACGCATTCTCCGCAAGGCGCATCGCCTCTCCCAAAAAGCGTTTGCAGAGCGTTTTTCGGTCGACCAGACCGCCGTCTCTAACTGGGAGCAGGGTAAAAACAAGATCGAGCTTGCTCTTGCCGACAAGATTGCAGACGCCTTTGGTGTTCCGGTGGAATACATCTACGGCAAGCCCTATACCGTCACCCGTCCCTTTGAAGAGTGGACGGAGGAGGAAAAGGCGCGTTACCTAAAAGCAGCCTCTGAGGAGGAACGCGCGTTAATGGAGTTTCGCCTCGGCAGAGGCGTGTTTGAAGGAAGCGGCACCACGCTTTCGCGCGAAAGCGAGATCAGCGAAAAAGACATCAAGGTCGCACTGTTCGGAGGCGACGGAGATGTCACCGACGAAATGTGGCAGGAGGTCAAAAATTTCGTCGCATACGTCAAGCAAAAAAACACCTGAAACAAAAAAAGGATACGTGATCGTTTGAACATTCTAGAAAGCTTATACCAGCAAGCCGACAACGCAGGCATCGCCGTCACGAACTTCGCCCTGCCCACAGTTCTTTCAGCGGCGGTGACGGTCAATAACCGCCGTTATATCGGCATCGACCGTTCGCGCCTTGCAACAAGCTGTGAGGAGGCAGAATGCCTTGCTCATGAGATCGGGCATTTCGCCACCGACAGCCTCTACGCTTCGGGTGAGATCGGCAGAAAAAAATATGAAAAACGAGCCGATGAGTGGGCGATCAGACGCCTCGTACCGAAGGAACGCTTTATAACAGCCTGCCGTCGCGGCTGTCGCGAGGTGTGGGAATTTGCCGAAGAGCTCAACGTCACCTGCGCCTTTGCCGAAAAGGTCATGACCTATTACCTTGAAGAAGCCGTCACAAGGCGCATGCACTGAACAAACGGCTCATGAATATACATACGTGAACGACAGGAGGAAAGCCCGTGAGTAAGATCTGGACAGCAGGCGAGCGTGCGCGTACCGCGCTCACACTCGGAAAGCCCGACGAGATCCCCACCTTTGAGCTTGAATTTCAGCTTTCGGAGGAGTTTTACGGCTACGCACTTGACGATACGCGTCTGCACGGCGAGGCAAGACGCTCGCTTTCTCAGGCAGAGCTTGAAAAAGCCGCCATCGACCTTGCCGATAAATACGCACGCGTCTACGGCGATAAGACCGCACTTGAAATGGGGGGCAGCGTTCTTTCGGGCGATCCCGTGAAGGATGCAAAGCCGGGCCTTGACTATGCCATCATACCTATCTATTGCCCCGAATGGTGGAACGTCTCCTCCCCCATCAATATCGCCTTTCGCAAACGGCTGCGCGAGCATTTCGGAAACACGCGTCTTTTCGGCGGCCATGGAGACGGCACGTTTGCCATCCCCTCGGGTACCGATATGTACGACTTTGTCTACCGCCTGGCTGACGAGCCGGAGGAGGTTCTTGCCGAGGCGGCACGCAATGCCGAAAACGCCATCGAGGCAAACAAGCGCCAGCACGAGGCAGGCCTTGACGTGGCTCTTCTCTGCTCCGACTACTGCTATAATTCGGGGCCCTTCCTCTCACCCGCAATGTTTGACGAATTTATTACGCCCTTTCTCGCAAAGATCTGTAAGGCAGGCAGAGAAGACGATATGTTCATGATCAAGCATACCGACGGTAATATCATGCCGATCCTCTCCTCGCTCGTCGAGGCAGGTCCTCACGCGCTGCACTCGATCGACCCGATGGCAGGCGTCGATATCCGTGAGGTCAAGCGGCTTTACGGCGACCGCGTCGCGCTCTGCGGAAACGTTCATTGCGCGGCTCTGCAGACGGGCACTGAGGAGGAGGTCATCGCCAGCGCCGAATACTGCTTACAATACGGCGCAGAGGGTGGCGGCTATATCTTTGCCACGAGCAATGTTCCGTTCCGGGGTATGCCGCCGGAG
>CAZYFC010000072.1:0-7913 GCA_964646715.1 uncultured Lachnospiraceae bacterium | reverse complement strand
AGGCGAACTTTGACGCGCTCGTTGGCGCAGTTATCAAGGCTCGTCCCGCTGCCGCAAAGGGTCAGTATATCAAGAGCTGCGTCGTGGCTTCCACCATGGGCCCCGGCGTCAAGGTCAACCACTCCAAGCTGTGATCCGATTGATAACAAAAAGAGCGATTTTTTCGCTCTTTTTTGTTTTTCTCTTGCATTTAAGGCAGAGGAACGATATAATATTGATAGAAGAATTTTCACCCACAGAAAGGGGTCTTCCTATGGAATATATCATCAAAGGATACCGTTATCCCGCATTCTTCCGCTATTTTGAGGAGCTGTCACGGATCCCGCGCGGCTCGGGCAACGAGGGCGGCGCCGTCGCCTATCTGAAGGCTTTTGCCGAAGAAAGAGGGCTGTATTTTTATTCGGACGAATACCTGAACGCCTTTATCCGTAAGGAGGCGTCGGCAGGCTACGAGAAGGTGGCACCCATTCTCTTGCAGGGACATACCGATATGGTCTGCGAAAAGAACGGCGATTCTAAGCACGATTTTGAGAAGGATGGCCTTGATCTTTATATTGACAACGGCTTGCTCCGTGCGCGCGGTACAACGCTCGGCGGTGACGACGGCGTTGCCGTTGCCGCTATGCTGGCGATTCTCGATGACGAGAGTCTTGAGCATCCAATGATCGAATGTCTTTTCACGTCGGGGGAGGAGACGGGGCTGTACGGTGCAAACGGCTTCGACTGCTCGCTGATCAGGTCAAGACGTATTCTCAATCTTGACACCGAGCTGGACGGCGAGGCGATCGCCTCCTGCGCCGGCTCCTGTGATCTCGTGTTCAGCCGTGACTGCGCGCTTGAAAGGACACACGAGCATACGCTGAATATCGTTATCAAGGGGCTGAGCGGCGGTCACTCGGGAGCGGATATTCACACCGGCCGTGCCAACGCCATCGCGCTTCTGGGTAGAATGCTGGCAAGGCTTTACGACGATTGCCCCTTCCATCTCGTGGAGATCGGCGGCGGTAATAAGCGCAACGCCATTCCGCGTGAGGCGTATGCCAAGATCACGGTGCTTGATATGGACAAAGCCAAAGCGCTTCTTGAAGAGGAGTCGCGCCGTATTGCCGCCGAGCTTGTTTCGGTGGATAAGCGTTTCTTTGTGCAGCTTCGCCGCGGTCCGATCGTTGACGCTTGCTTCTCATATAAGGATACCTCTGCCGTTCTCAATATGATCCTTCTGCCCAGAACCGGCGTTGTGTCGAAATCGCCCGCAAACCCCGATTTCGTGCGCACCTCCGCCAACATGGGCGTTATTGCCACGAAGGGCGGCAGGGTAGAGGCGACTGTTATGGCACGCTCCTCCTGCGATAGCGAGATGGACGCACTGCTTCTCTCTTACAAGCGGCTTGCCAAGGCGGTAGGGCTTGAGGTCGTGTTTGAAGAACGCTCGCTCGGTTGGGACATGAATCCCGATTCGCGTCTTGCATCCGACTATCTGCGTATCTATAAGCGGCTTTTTCCCGAATCGAAGCCGGTGGTCAACGCGATCCACGCCGGACTTGAATGCGGTATCTTCGTCGGAAAGATAGAGGGGCTTGATGCGCTTTCGATCGGTCCGACGATCTATGACATCCATTCGCCCGACGAAGCCCTTGATCTTGCCTCCTGCGACCGCTTCTACGAGCTGCTTCGGGCAATGGTCAGCGACAAATAAGACTTACGGAAAAGGAGGTAGCCTGATGAAAACCATCGATCTGATCGATATAAACGGCAAAGCCGTTCGCGTTCGCGAGAAAGACGGAGAGCTTTCGGTCGATGCCGACGGTCGCTATTTCACGGTCTCTTTGGCGAAAGGGGATGCACTGCTTGGCATCTCGGTTGCCGAGCGCACAGTACTCTTTCTCACCGAAAAAGGAGATGAAAAGGGCAATCTCATTGCGTTTTCCTATGCAGGGGAGCCTCTTTTCACGCTTGACGATCTCGCAAAGGAGGTTGCCTATCCGCTTACAAGCGGCACGGTCATGACACCTATCGAGACGCTCCTGTTTCTCTCGCGCAAGGATAAGGCTTCGCTCGTCAAGGAGCATGCCCACTATTTTTGTACAAGTGCTGCGGGAGAGATCCTTTTAATCGATCTTGCAGAGAGAACGCTCGTCTTTCGCACCTGACACGAATCCCGTTGGAGGTACTATGAAACTCATACATTCTGCCGACCTGCATCTCGGCTCAAAGATCGACAGCCGTTTTCCGCGCGAGCTGGCAAGAGAGCGTAAAGAGGATGTGAGAAATACCTTTCGCCGCATGGTAGAGTATGCCGAGCAAAACGACGTGAAGGTTATTCTTCTGGCGGGGGACGTCTTTGATTCGGACGATCCCTTCAAAAAAGATAAGGCGTTTTTTTACAGCGTGGTCGAAAAGCATCCCGAGATAGACTTTCTCTATCTGCGCGGCAACCACGACTGTTCGGGTGACGTCAGGGAGCTTGCCAACCTGAAACGTTTTTCAACCGAATGGACCTCGTATATTTATGAAAACGTCGTGATCAGCGGTATTGAGACGGTGAGCGAAAACGCCACTTCGCTCTATTCGACGCTTTCGCTCGATGAAAAATGTGTCAATATCGTCATGCTTCACGGGCAGGTTGGGGAGCGTGCGGGTATTGATCGCGTACAGCTTTCGAAGCTGTGCGAGAAGCATATCGACTACCTTGCGTTGGGACATATCCATAAATATGAAGAGCTTGCGCTTGACAAGCGCGGCGTTGCGGTTTATTGCGGCTGTCCTGAGGGCAGAGGCTTTGACGAAACGGGCGATAAGGGCTTTGTACTTCTTGAAACGGGGGAGGGCGTGAAGCACCGCTTTATTCCCTTTTCCGAAAAAAAGATCGTAAAGCTTGAGGTGGACGCCTCCTCTCTTGAGGGTGCGTACGAGATCAGCCGTAAGGTGAGACCTCTTCTCTGTGATCCCAAGGGAATCTATCGTGTTGAGCTTTTGGGTGAAGTCGGTGTCTCTGCCGACGACGTGACGGCGGATCTCGAAAAATATCTATCAGCCTCCTGTGCTTATATCAGCGTAAAGGACAGACGGCGTAAAAAGCTGGATATCCACGCCTATGACGGCGACCTTTCGCTGAAGGGCGAATTCGTACGGACAGTCATGGCATCGGCCGATTATACCGCGGAAGAGAAGCTGGAGATCATTGCCTACGGTCTGCGTGCGCTGAGCGGTGAGGAGGTGGAGGTATGAGGCTCGTCTCCTGCTATATAGAGAATTTCGGTAAGTTAAAAAAGCGTGCGTATCACTTTGAAGAGGGTATCACGGCCATTTGTGAGGATAACGGCGCGGGCAAGAGTACGCTTGCTGCCTTTATCAAGGCGATCTTCTACGGCATGGAGACCCGTCGATCGAACGCGAAGGGCTTTGCAGACCGATTGCATTATTACCCCTTCGAGGGCGGTGCCTTCGGGGGCAATCTTGTCTTTGAAATGGCGGGCGATACTTACAAGATCGAGCGCTTTTTCGATGAAAAGAGCGATACTGCCGATACGCTCACCGTTTACCGTAACGGTGAGGTTTACGAGGGCTTCGGCGGTGATCTGGGCAGGGCGATCTTCGGCATTGATAAGGAGTCCTTTGAACGGACGGCGTTTATCTTTTCAGGTGAGATCGAAATTGCCGCCACGTCCTCGATCAGCAGTAAGCTGAACGGCTTTTTGCTGGGGGCTGACGAAGGGGGCGATTCACAAAAGGCGCTTGCCATCCTTGAAAAAGAGAGTAAGGAATATAAAAAGGTCAAGTCGGGTAAGGACCTCATCAGCGATACGACGCGAAGGATCGACTCTCTGAAGGCGGAGATCGGCAATGTGGAGGCGATCAAACGCGCCCTTTTGCCAAAATACGAGGCGTGTACTGCCCTTGAAGAGCAGTCATCTCTTCTCCAGGCTGAGATCCTGGAAGGGCAGACGCGTAATCTTGTGCTGAACGATTGGGAGCACTACGAGGTGCTTCTTGCCGAGATCGCGCTTGGTGAAAAGGAAAAGGCGGCGCTTATTGACAAATATCCTGCCGGTATGCCGACTCAAGACGAGATAAATGCCCTTGAAAGGGTGCTTGACGAGGATGAAAAGCTCTCTTCGCAAAGCGAGATTCTGGCCTTCTCCCCTTCGGACGAGATCAGCCTTGCCCTCTATGCCAAGCAGTTCGTGGGCGGTATTCCGGACGAAAAGGAGATTGCGGCGTACGAAGAAAAGAGCGAATCCGTTATGCAGCTTGATACCGCGCTTCGCCACCTGAACGCCGTGATGCCGAGTGAGAGGGAAAAACGGCTGCTTCAGAAATACGCCAACGGCTATCCCGATGAAAAAGAGCTTCTTGCTCTTGACGAAAAAGCGCGGATATACCGTGAGGCTGAACGCGCGTATCGCGATACGCCCGCCTGTTTCACCTTGACAGAGCGTGTGCGCGATGAAAACAAAGGGACGCCAAAGTCCCTCATTATTATGGCAGCGGTCGCGGCAGTTCTTACGGCTATCGGCGTGGCACTCCTGTTCGTCATGCTTGCCGCAGGTTTTGCCCTGATCGCGCTTGGTATTATGCTTCTCGTTTTTGATGGCTTCCGTTATCTCAACCAAAAGGCGTCTGTCAAGGAAAACGAGGTCACGAGGCAGAAGGAGAATCCCGATAAGCAGAAAAGGCTTGAGGATCTTACCGATGCCTCCGATGCCTTAAAGGCTATTTTGCTCCCCTACGGATATCGATCGGAAAACGGACTTCTCTTCGATGTCGACGTGATGAAGAACGATATTGCCGAATACCGTCAGTATCTTGCCGCGCAGGAAGATCGGCTTTCCAATATTGCATCGGCAAGCGAGAAAAAGCAAGCGCTCGTACAGGAGATCGCGCGCTTCTTCGCCCGTTTTGGCATGACGCCTTCGGTTTATAACAAGAATTTTGCCGACCTCAGGAGCGCGATCGCGGCCTACCGCGATCTTACCGAACGCAGGATAAAAGCGAGTGCGAGGCAAGAGGCGCTTGCCGACAGACAGAGACTTCTTGCCGAAGCCGTTCGGGCGTTTTGTGCAAAGTATCAGCTCGCATCACTGACGAAGCCTGTTCTGCGCGAGATGGCAAGCGACGGTATCGCTTATGCGGCACTTCTTGAAAAAAACGAGGTAGACCGAAAGCGCGCGGATGCTTTCAGAAAAGAGAAGAAGCTGACCGAAAAGCCGCAGGGCGCTCCGACCGATATTGCCCTTCTTTCCGAGACGCTCGATGAGTGCAGAAACCGTCTCAGCCTCCTTTTACGCGAGATTGAGGAGGATGAGAGACAGGCAGAGCGTCTTGACGAGCTTCTTGCCGACAAAGAAAGAGCAGAGGAGGCGCTTGCTAGCTATAAAAGGACGCACAAATTGCTCGTTTCGACGATTGCCTTCGTCAAGGCGGCGGAGGATAGCCTCAAGGAAAAATACGTAAGACCGGTAAAGGAGATGTTTTTGAAACACGCCGCCGTGATCGAGGCGACTCTGGGCGAGAAGATCACGATGGATAAGAATTTCACGATCCGCTTCGAGCGCTTCGGCAGGGAGCGTGACGAAAAGCATCTCAGCTCAGGGCAGAGAAGCATCGTTGCCTTCTGTTTCCGTCTTGCACTGATCGCCAATATGTATCCTGAGGAAAAGCCCTTCCTCATTATGGACGATCCCTTTCTGTCACTTGATGCAACGCATCTTGCCAAGGCAAAAGAGGTGCTTTCCGCACTTTTGGGCGACATGCAGATAGTGTATTTTACCTGTCACGAAAGCCGCATGCTTTAATGCGGTGCAAAAAGACTGCCTCTTTTCATGGGAAGGGCGGTCTTTTTTTCTTCCCGTCTTCTTTCGCATATATTGAGTGCTTTTCGAATAGGTATGAGTGAAAGAGAAAAAAGAAGGTTTGCGGGAGGAACTGACATGCCTGATAAGCACAGTATTTATCAAGACATCGCCGAGCGTTGCGATGGGGACGTATATATCGGAGTGGTTGGCCCGGTAAGGACCGGCAAATCCACCTTTATCAAGCGGTTTATGGAAACCTTGGTGCTACCGAATATCGAGGGGGAGTATGACCGCGAACGCGCAAGAGACGAAATGCCGCAGAGTGCATCGGGTAAGACGGTCATGACTACCGAGCCTAAATTCATTCCTGACGAGGCGGTGGGTATCGCGCTTGACGGTGGCGTATCGTCGCTTGACGTCAAGATGATCGATTGCGTCGGCTATCTCGTCAGGGATGCACTCGGTGTAGAAGAGGAGGGCGTGACGCGGATGGTAATGACGCCCTGGTCTGAAAAGCCGATGCCCTTTGACGAGGCGGCTGAGCTGGGCACGAAAAAGGTGATCACCGATCACAGTACCATCGGCATTCTCGTGACGACTGACGGCAGTATCTGCGGCCTGCCTCGTCACGTTTACGAGGAGGCAGAGAGACGCGTGGTGGCGGAGCTTTCCTCGCTTGGCAAGCCCTTTGCCATCGTTCTGAACTCGGCGCACCCCGAAGATAGCGAAAGTGAAAAGCTCGCACTTGAGCTTGAGGCGCGTTACGACGTCCCCGTGGCGCTCGTGAACTGCCTCATGCTCGATTCGGAGGATATCCGCCATATCCTTGAAATGGTACTGTATGAATTTCCCGTTGCCGAGATCGAGGTGAAGGTGCCGACCTGGACGCGTGCGCTTGACGAAGGCCATCCCGTGGTGAATGCGCTTCGCAGTGAGGTCATGGCCGTGGCAAGCGAGGTCGTGAAGGTGGGCGAGCTGCGGGATCTCTGCGCACGGTACGATGGGAAGGAGACGGTTCGTGCGATCAAGGTCAGGTCGATCGATCTCGGCAGCGGTAAGGCGAAGCTCGAGGCAGAGCTTGCCGAGGGACTGTATTTCAAGGTGCTGAGCGAGCTATCCTCGCTCGATATTCCCGATGAAGAGAGTCTTATCTCTACCGTGATTGCCCTTTCCGAGACGAAATGCAAATATGACCGTATAGAAGAGGCACTTCACGAGGCTGAGACGAACGGCTACGGCATCGTCGTTCCGAAGATCGAGGACATGAAGCTCGACGATCCGAAGATCGTGCGTCATTCGGGCGGCTACGGTGTGCGGCTTAAGGCAAGCGCGCCTTCGATCCATATGATCAAAGCGAGCATCGAGACCGAGATCGATCCTGTCGTGGGCAGTGAACAGCAGAGTGAAGAATTGCTCAAATTTCTGCTCTCGGAATTTGAAGAAGATCCCAACAAGATCTGGGAGACCAATCTCTTCGGTAAGACGCTCTACGAGCTTGTCAATGAAGGACTGCATTCCAAGCTTGCCTGCATGACGGACGATTCGCGCTCAAAGCTCTCCGAGACGCTGACGAGGATCGTCAATGAGGGTAGCGGCGGTCTCGTCTGCATTATCCTATGAGTATCTTTTCCAAAAAAGGGAAGGAAGGTGCGGCGTGTGATCGTCATATCACGACGGTCAACGCCATGAAGGATAAAGAGGTGGTGTCTGTCACCGATGGCAGGCGTCTCGGTTATATCTGCGATATGAAGCTCGATCTTTCCTCGGGTAAGGTGATTGCCGTGATCGTACCGGGAGAACTGAAATACTTCAGCTTGAAAAGAGGCGCGGAGTGTGTGATTCCCTGGCATGCGATCTGCCGTATCGGAGACGATGTGATTCTCGTCAATCCTGCTGAGATTGCACCCGGACCGAATGAAAGTTGTAAATAATTTGTTAAAATTGAAATACACGTTGACATTTAATATTCATTTATGATATAATAAGCATCGCGCTGTGATAGCCTACGGCAAAGACCGTGGGTGCGCGAAATACACACATTCCGATAGCTTTCGGTCATGTTTTTGCAGTGATTCATGCTCCGGAATGGTGGAAATAACCGAAGGAGGACATAAAAAT
>CAZYFC010000071.1:0-8087 GCA_964646715.1 uncultured Lachnospiraceae bacterium | reverse complement strand
TGGCT
Organism: uncultured Lachnospiraceae bacterium; assembly: GCA_964646715.1. GTDB lineage: Bacteria > Bacillota > Clostridia > Oscillospirales > CAG-272 > RGIG1993. The sequence continues at coordinate 8,082 of CAZYFC010000071.1, read as the reverse complement.
GCTTTTTTTCTGAGACAGGACGCTTTTTGAGCGCTTTTTATTGACAGCGCCGCTATTTTATTATATAATATTACAATAGTGAATAATGGGCGTACTGTCGGAAGGAGGCATCTGTATGGAACTGTTTGAAAAGCTTGAAAAATTGCGCCGTATCATTTTGGTGACGACCCTACTCGCGTTTCTTATTTTTGTCACGGGCTTCGTGTGTCTTGCATCGCTTGACGAGGGCGTGCCTGCACTGATCCTCTTTGCGGTCTGTATGCTGTTGTCGGTCGGTGCGATCCTGCTGATCGGACGTACTGTTACCTCGTATAAGAGGCTCTTCAAGGAGAATCTCGTGCGCACGATGCTCGAGGGCTTTTTCGACGAGATCGTTTATGACCCGAAGGGGGGCATTGAGGAGGAAGTCATCCGTGACACCGAGATGATCGCGATGGGCAATATCTTCTGCACGAATGATTACCTTGAGGGCTGTTACAACGGCACGCATTTCAGGCAATCCGACGTGGCGATCCGCCAAAGTGTGCCGATGGGCAAGACGGTCAGCACCGTGACCTATTTTGACGGACGGTGGATGATATTCGACATGAAGCGTCCCTTTCTGACCGAGCTGCTCGTTAAGGAAAAATCCTTCATGAAGCATCAAACGCCTATAGGCAAGGGAAAAGGCTTTCAGCCGATTGCCGTGGAAGGGGAGGACTTCAACCGCTTCTTCCGCGTCTACGCCGTCGCGCCTGACAAGGCGGCGTACATACTGACCGACAGGATGCGCAAGGCGATCCTTGACTTGAACTACTCGCTGAGGGGGGATCTGATCTTTCTCTTCAGCGGCAACCGTCTGCACATCGCCTACCACGGCGTGAAGGATTCGTTTGAGCCGCCCGTGCTCCGAAAGCCCGATCGCGACGCCCTTGAAAAGCTGGTTCGTGCCGATATTGCCCTGATCATCACCTTTGTGGAAGCTCTGGTTCTTGACACCGCGCTCTTTTTGCAGGAGGAAGCGACGAAGGAAGAACAGGAAGAAGAGGCAGCCGCGATGCCTTTGGCAACCTGATCGTGATAGGTGCCGCAAAAAAGCGGCCCGGGCCGGAGAAAGCGGGGCTTTTCCCGGAATTATACGATAACGCTCACCGAAGTGAGGGATGAGGTAACTGATATGGAAACTATGAAGCAGATCTTCCGTCTTTTCAAGGAGATCGATATCTTCGACATCCTCGATATCTGTCTTGTTTGGATCGTTTTATACTTAGTGTACAAATTTATCCGTGAGCGCCGTGCAAGTAAGCTTGCGATCGGCGTGGGCATTTTGCTATCCTTGCGTGCCATCAGCACGTTTTTTGACCTTGGCGCGATGCAGTTTATCTTACAGAACGTGCTTCAGGTCGGGCTTATTGCACTTGTGGTCGTCTTCCAGCCGGAGCTTCGCTCGGCGCTTGAAAAGGTGGGCGGCGAGCCCTTCCGCGGTATCAAGACGTTGACCGACGTGAAGGACGCGACCGCTTACAACGACATGATCGATAATATCTGTGAGGCGGTCTGTGACATGTCCCTTGACAAGACAGGCGCGCTGATCGTGATTGAGCGCTACACCAAGCTCGGTGACTTCATAAGGAGCGGCACCGAGATCAACGCCGACGTCAGCGCCTTCCTTCTGAAAAACATCTTCTTCAACAAGGCGCCTCTGCACGACGGTGCGGTCATTATCCGCAATACGCGCATTCAGGCCGCAGGCTGTTTTCTGCCGCTTTCGACCAATCCCGATATCGTCAAGGATCTCGGCACGAGACACCGTGCCGCGATCGGCATGAGCGAAAACTCGGATGCCGCCGTGATCGTCGTCAGTGAAGAGACGGGCGTTATTTCGGTTGCGCGCGACGGAAAGCTGAAAAGAAACTTTGACTATACGAGACTGCGCCGCGAGCTGACCGAGATCATGGTGGTCAGCGGCGATAAGCCGCGCAGTATTCGCGACAGATTCCGCTTTGCCAAGAAAAGAAGCGAATCGATCAACGACGATGAGGACGGTGATGCTGAATGAAAAACAGAAGCGATGAAAAATATCAGCAGCACGTGCGTGAAACGGCGGGCGACTACGCCGTTAAACGAAACCGTATGTTCGATAATATTGCCAAGGTTGTCACGCTCGTGATCGCAATCATCCTCTGGCTATACGTCGGTACGTCGGTTGATGTGACGGCAGAGGAGACCTTTGATATGATCCCCTTGACCGTGCAGGGTGGGGAGGATCTTGAAGCACAGGATCTTGCTGTGCTTTCGATGAGCTATGACACGCTCAACGTCACGCTGAAGGGCACGAGAAGCGCGCTTTCGAGTGTTACGAACAGTAACCTGACTGCTTACGTCGATCTTTCGGGTATCGACGCCGCTAACGTGTATACGCTCCCCGTAAGCTTTAAGCTGCCCTCGGGTGTGACGCTTGCCAAGGAGCCCGCAGACGTGGTGGTGACGGTTGACAGACTCGATACCTGCCTCTTCGCCGTTGACGGCTCGCTTTTCGCGGTTAACAGCTGGATGGTGACTGACTCCTGCTATATTGACTTTGACAACGCTACGGCTGACGTTGATTATCTGCTCGTTGAAGCGCCTTCGCTTCTGATGTCGAAGGTGGCTTCCGTCCGTATCGTGGCGAACACGGCGATTCCCCTGACCGGCACGAGCGATCTCTCGGCAAGCGTCGAGGTGATCGACGCCGCGGGTAATGCGCTCACCGATACGCAGATCACGGTCAAGGCCTATCAGGGCGGCGTTGTGGCAAACGGTTCTCTGCGCGGCGGCACGCTCAAAAAGCAGATCAGCGTGCATATTCCCGTCGTGAAGGAAAAGACCGTGCCTGTCGTTCTGACTGACAGCGAGGGGATCCTCTCCTCGGCGATCACCATGAATCCGGCAACGGTGCTGATCAAGGGCTCGCCCGAAGCGGTCGATGCCGTTTCGAGCTTTGATCTGGGCTCGTTCTCTGCAAAGAATATCGTTAACGCCGAAAATGGAGTGGCAAGTCTTTACTGCTCGGTCAAGGCTCTGCCGCAGGGGATCACCTCCGCCACACTTGCAGACGGCTCTGCCTTTACTACGGCAGTGGCACAGGTAGCGGTGGGCGGCACCTATGAGCTGACCGTGCCGAGGTCGCTCGTGACTGTCGTTGGCGGCGAGGCGCTCCTCGTTGACGATGTTATTACGCTTACCGTGCGTACCGATGGCGATGAGACCTACTTCCTCCTGCTTGAAAACAATATTGCAGCAGGCAAGGGCGGTGTCAGCCTCGTGGTCAATCTCACCGATATGGATCTTGTCGGCGAAATTGAAGCTCCCGTCACCGTCATCTTCTCCGCAGAATACGAGGGCAAGGTGTACGAAATCTACAGCGAGGATACGCCTTATACGGCGACGGTGAGACCGATTGAATAAGCTACTGCTTCAAAATATCAAAACGGATATCGATTCATCTGACGAAACCGTGCTTGAGCTTGCGCGCCAAAAGTGCAAACGCGCGGGGATCACGCCGCTGTCTCTGACCGTTTCCAAGAAATCGGTCGACGCGAGAAAAAAAGACGACGTCAGGCTCGTTTTTTCGGTGGCACTCGAGGTCGAGCGTCTGCCTGACGAAGGCACGCTTGCGGCGCTCTCCGCCGTCCCGCTTGAAGAGAGCCGTTACGAGCCGCAGACGGGCGATGCGCCGATGGCGTATCCGCCTGCGGTCGTGGGCTTTGGCCCTGCGGGCATGTTTGCCGCCCTTGCGCTCGCCGAGAGGGGCTATTGTCCCGTAGTGCTGGAGCGCGGCGGCAGTATTGCCGAGCGTGACAGGGCGGTAGAGGACTTTTACCGCGAAAGACGGCTTTCAACAGAGAACAATATCCAATTCGGCGCAGGCGGCGCGGGCACGTTTTCGGACGGCAAGCTCGTGACGAGAAAAAACGATCGCCTCTGTGCCTACGTTCTTGAGCGTCTCGTGGAATTTGGTGCGCCCAAGGAGATCCTTGTGAATGCCAAGCCGCATATCGGCACCGACCTTCTCAAAAAGGTGGTGTCGAATATCGCGCTTCGCATTGAGTCGCTTGGCGGAAGGATCGAATACCATACGCGTGCCGATGCTTTTTTGCCCAAGTCGGACGGCGTTCTCGTGAAGACGAGCCGCGGCGACTGTATGGCGAGCAGTGTGGTGCTTGCCATCGGTCATTCGGCAAGAGACACCTATGCGTCCTTACAGAAGGCGGCGTTTCAGCTTCAGCCGAAGGCTTTTTCGGTGGGCGTCAGGATCGAGCATCTCGCTCGCGATATCGACGAAGCAATGTACGGCAGGGCGGCGCAAAAGCTGCCTCACGCCGAATATACGCTCTCTTACCGCGAGGGTGAGAGAGGCGTTTACTCCTTCTGTATGTGCCCGGGCGGTACGGTTGTCGCCGCTACCTCGGAGGAGGAGGCAGTCGTTACAAACGGCATGAGCGTGCATGCGCGTGACGGCAAAAATTCGAATGCGGCGCTTGCGGTGTCGGTTTTGCCCGAAGACTACGGTAACGATCCGATGCGCGCGATTGAGTTTCAGCGCTCCCTTGAGCGCGCCGCCTACCGCGCGGCGCTTCAAGCGGGAGGTAAGCCTTACATGGCGCCGATCATGACTGTCGGCGATCTTCTCTCGGGCAAGGTGGGCAGCGCACCCACGAAGGTATTGCCCAGCTATATGGAATCGGGCTACACCGTCCCCTGCGATCTTACCGCCATCCTCCCGCCCTTCGTCTCGTCTATGCTGAAGAAGGGAATCGTCAATTTCGGCAGAAGGATCAAGGGCTTCGATGTGCCTTACGCGATTCTGACCGGCGTGGAGACACGCACCTCTTCTCCCCTTCGCATTGTACGAAACGATATGGGTGAAGCGCCCACGGTACGGGGCGTTTACCCCTGCGGCGAAGGCGCCGGCTATGCAGGCGGCATTACCTCCGCTTCTCTTGACGGACTCAAAACCGCCGCTAAGATCATGGAGCGATATAAGCCCTTACGATAAAACGCTGCTTGCAAAAGCGTGAAAAGGAATCCGATATGAAACAAGTCGCAACCGTAAAAGAAATACAGACCGATAAGGCGCTTCTTCTCGTGAAACGGCAGTCGATGTGTGAAGGCTGCCATAAGGAGTCGTCCTGCAGCAGTTGCTCACAGGTTCTTGAGATCGAGGTGGACAATACGCTTTTTGCCGAGGTCGGTGACACGGTGGAGATCGAAACGCCGGGAGGCTCTGTGATCGGCGTGGCGGCCTTGATCTTCCTCTTGCCGCTTCTTCTTGCCTTCGTCGCTTATTTTGTGATTCGGCTTTTCTCCGACGAGACGCTGTACGCGATCATTGCCGCGCTTGCTGCGCCGACGCTTGGCTATATCGGTATTGCCGTCGGCGTGAGAAAAAGCAAGAAAACGCTGGCGGTTTCGATGTCGCGCATTATTGAAAAGCACAAATCATAACGAGCAGGCTTTTGCCTTTGTTCCAAAGAGCAAAAGCCCTTTTGTCAACAGACATGAACGGAAAGGTCTTTACGGTATATGAAGCAAAACAGATGGAAGCTGAAAAGTGAATACAGAGTGGATCAGCCTGAGGTGGTAGCACTTGCCGAGGAGCTCGGCATTTCGCCCGTTACGGCACAGCTTTTGATGAGCCGCGGCTATGAGACGGTTGATGCCGCCAAGAGTTTTATCGAGCTTGCAGAGGCGAGATTCCACGATCCCTTTCTCATTCCCGATATGAACGAAGCCGTAGCGCGTCTTGAACAGGCAATCAAAGCAAAGGAAAAGACGGTCATTTACGGTGACTACGATGTGGACGGCGTTACCTCGGTCAGCGTGCTGTCGCTCTATCTCGAACAGCGCGGGCTCAAGGTCGATTACTACATTCCCGACAGAAGCGGAGAGGGCTACGGCATTAATAACGCTGCGATCGAAAAATTTGCCTCGGACGGTGTCACGCTCATGATCACGGTGGATACCGGTGTTACTGCGATCGAGGAGGTGGCGTATGCTTCCTCGCTCGGCATCGATACCGTTGTGACCGATCATCACGAATGTCAAGCCCGCCTGCCTGATGCGGTGGCGGTGGTCAATCCCCGCCGTGCCGACAGCCGTTATCCCTTCAAGGAGCTTGCAGGTGTCGGCGTGGTCTTCAAGCTCGTTTCGGCATGCGAGGAAAAGCGCACAAAGGGTACGTCCTCTGAAAAGAGCTATCTGAACGCCATCTGCCGCGATTTTATTGACCTTGTGGCAATGGGTACGGTGGCTGATGTTATGCCTCTCGTTGATGAAAACAGACTGCTCGTCAGCATGGGTCTTTCGGTGATGAACAAGCGCCCGCGTCCGGGTGTGACCGCCCTTCTCGCCGCTGCAGGCAGGGGTGACAAGAGGCCGAACGGCGTAACTGCCTCAGCCATCAGCTTCGTGATCGCGCCGCGTATTAACGCAGCAGGCCGTATTGACAGCGCACAGCGCGCGGTAGGACTCTTCCTCTCCGAATCGGTGGAGGAAACGGACCGCATTGCCGCCGAGCTTTGCGAGATCAACCGCGAGCGACAAGCGGAGGAAAACCGCATCATTGAAGAGGCGGAGGCCAAGATCAAGGCTGAATGCGACCTTGAAAACGACAAGATCATCGTCCTTGCTGACGATCATTGGCATCACGGCGTGATCGGTATCGTGGCAAGCCGCATTACGGAACGGTTTGGACTTACTTCGATCCTCATCTCCTTTGACGGCGAGGTGGGCAAAGGAAGCGGTCGCTCGATCAAGGGCATCAACCTGGTCGACGCACTGACCGATTCCGCTGACCTTCTCGTGAAATTCGGCGGGCACGAGCTTGCCGCAGGCCTCTCCGTCGAGCGCGATAAGCTCCCGCTATTCCGCCGACGGATCAACGAATACGTCAAGAAGCATCTTCCCGATGCCGAGGATGCCGCGGGTATAGACGTCGACTGCGAATTGCCTTCTTCCTGCATCTCGCTTGAGACAGCCGATTCCATCGCCTGCCTTGAGCCCTACGGTATTGCCAATCCGACGCCGCTCTTCCTTCTGAAGGGCGCGACGCTTCGCTCAGTCATGCAGCTTGGCGAAAAGCACGCCAAGCTGACGCTTGAAAAGGACGGTCTTCTCATCACGGCGCTCCGCTTCGGCAAGGCAAGACGCGAGCTTGAGTTTTACGCAGGGGATAAGCTGGATCTTCTTTTCAACCTTACGGTGAACGAGTTCCGCGGTGTGCGCTCGGCACAGCTCGTGATCAAGGCGCTTCGCCTTGCCGAGGGATCGTTCGATATTGACGATGCAGCCAGACTTCGCTACGAAGAGATCATGAACGGCGCATCCTTTGAAAGAAGCGAGGATATTCTCCCTACAAGAGACGATATCGCGCCGATCTATCTCTGGTTCAAGCGCCATTACGGCAACACGCGTGATGACGTGACGGGTATCCGTGAATTGCTGTCGCAGTTTAACTCCATGCCGCGCATGCATTACGTCAAGCTCCGTGTGATCCTGCATATTCTTCATGAATGCGGCATCGTCACCATAGACTATATGGGAGATAACGGTGAAAATCTCCGTTATTCCGTCAATTTTGTAAAAAATAAGGTGGACACCGAAAAAGCGCCTACCTACACCAGGCTGAAGCAACAGCTAAATAAATAAAGCCTCTTTTGTACAAAAGCACCGATGCTGTTTGGCAAAAGGCGCTTTAAGAGAGGAACGTTATGTATTCTGCCATCGCCAAGTTGGTTATGATCCTTGACGACAATAACCGACCGTACAATATGAACAAGATCAAGCGTGCCTACAAGTACGCTTACCGCTTGCATGCAGGACAGTTCCGTGTCAGCGGAGAGCCTTACATCAGCCACCCCATCGCGGTTGCCGAGATTGTGGCATCGCTCGGTCTGGACACCGATTCAGTCTGTGCGGCTCTTCTGCACGATACGGTCGAGGACTGCGGCAACGAGATCTCGCTTGAGATCATCCGCAAGGAGTTCGGCCCGACGGTCGAGCTTCTCGTTGACGGCCTGACAAAGCTCGTGCAGATCCCCTTTGACGACAAAGAGGAAGAGC
>CAZYFC010000070.1:0-8153 GCA_964646715.1 uncultured Lachnospiraceae bacterium | reverse complement strand
GCAATGTAGACCGCAACCGTTCCGCCGCCGCCGACGTCCACCTTACCGAGTTCACCCGTCTGCCAGACGATACCGGCTTTATCGAACATATTACGGACATAACCGACGAATTCGGCAGAGGCATCCGATGTACCGCTCTTGCCTCCTGAACCGGTGTATTTGGTCATGACGACACCTTTGTTGATGAAGGAGGAATTTCTTGCTTCGTATACTTCACCGAAATTTGGATCAAACGCAGCGTTTACATCTGCAGAAAGGCACTTTGAATTATAGCGAACGAGATATTCGTTTGCGCCGAGGGCCTTTGAGAGAGAGGCAATGATGTCCATGAAGACATGGCTCTTCATGCCGGTGTTACCGCCGCTTCCCACTTCTTCCTTGTCGGCGAGAATAGCCATAAGCGTGTGAACGGGCGCTTCTTTTTCAAGAATTGCCGCAAGAGCGGGATAAGCGCAGACTCTGTCGTCGTGACCGTAGCCACCGATAAGAGAACGGTCGAATCCGATATCGCGCGCCTTGAAGGCGGGAACCATGCTGAGTTCGGCACTGATGAAGTCGCCCTCTACGATACCGTATTTCTCGTTCAGAAGCTTCATGATGGCAAGCTTAGTCTCGCCGTCGGTGTTAAGAGGCTTTGAGCCGATAAGTATATTGAGCTGCTCGCCTTGGATCGCTTCGTTTGCCGGACGTGTCATCTGACCTCTTGCGAGATGAGGAAGCAGATCATTAATATAGAAAACAGGGTCGCAATCATCTTCGCCCACTACGATATCAATGACGCTTCCGTCAGCCTTCATGACGGTGCCGTGAATAGCAAGAGGCGTGGCGGTCCACTGATACTTCTTAATACCGCCGTAATAGTGTGTCTTAAAGAATGCCATTCCGGCATCTTCGTAAAGGGGGTGTTGCTTCAGATCAATGCGAGGCGAGTCAACGTGAGCAGCCGAAATACGAATGCCGTTCTCGATGTTTTCACTGCCGATGACGAAAAGGAGAAGCTCCTTGCCACGATTGTTGAAATAGAATTTATCCCCCGGCTTTACCGCGTCACCGAAGCGATATTCGCGGAAGCCCTTGGCAACGGCAAGTTTAACCCCCTCTGTTACCGCTTCTCTTTCGGTTTTAGAGGCATCGAGATATTTGACGTAGCCCTTGCAAAAAGCCTCCATTCTCTCAAGCTCGTCTGCGTCCATTACGTCGTAGACGTTCTTCTTTTTGTAAAGGATCGAGTCCTTCATTTCGGTAATTTGTTCTTTGGTGTATTCCATTTTGTACCTCCGTGTACATTATAAAGATCATTTATTGATAGTCATCTATATATCGATTGACTTTTTTGACGTAATTCCTTGTTTCTTCATATCCATCCGGGATTTTTTCGAGTGTTTTCCCATCTTTTGAATATTCGGTATCCCGGAGCCATTCGTCGACTCTTGTGGGTCCTGCGTTGTAGGCGGCAAATACTGTATCATCGTATCCGTCAAAACGCTCATAAAGATAGGAGAGATAAAAAACACCGCAACGGATGTTAATTTGGGGATCAAACATCTGCCCGAATCGGTAATTGGTTCCCATGCGATTATTGATCTCTTGAAGTGTGATCTTGGTGATCTGCATGAGGCCACGGGCGTTTGCGTGCGATTCGGCGTAGATATCGAAATCGCTTTCGGTTTTGATCACTGCCATGACCACAGCCTTCGGAACGTCGAATTCGAGGCATGCGGCATCAACATATTCCTCAATCGAATCGATACGAGCCCGTTCATTGGCATTATGGACGATAACGCCAATCAGTATGGAAATGAACAGAATGAGGGACAGGCACAGACTGACGAAGAATTTGTTGGAATCAACGAAATGGAGGATTAGCTGAAAAGGCGATGCCTTTTTCATGTTCTTTTTTGTTGACCTCGCTTTAGATGCCGTCGCAGTTGCTCTTCTTTTCTTTGATACGGCGGAGGATGCCTTTTTGGAAGACGTGGCATGGGAAAGGGTCGTGCTCGTTCTCTGCGCAGGCGCTCGTTTCGTTGTATTTGCTTTCGTTGGCTTATTGGAATAAGCGTTGTTTGGGGATGTCATGCAAGAAGTCCTATTGATATAAGAAGGCTTTCCACTTGTTTGGAGGGATCGCTTCCGTTTGAATTATTGATACAGTAGTCGGCTTGTTCAGCAAAGAACGCGTCATCGTGCTGATTGGCGATACGCGTGAGCGCCCTCTCGCGCGAGAGGCTGTCGCGTTTCATAATACGCTCAAGGCGGGTCGGCATATCGGCAATAACGGCAATCACATAGTCGCACCATTTTTCAAGTCCTGCCTCAAAAAGTTGAGGAGCTTCAAAGAAGAAGGCGGTGCTTCCCTTCGCTTCGTCCTCATTGGAAAGACTGTTGAGGCGTTCGATAACATAAGGATGTACAATACCGTTTAAGAGAAGCAGTTTTTCTTTGTCAGCAAAAACGATGGCAGAAAGTGAGCGTCTGTTGATAGAATGATCCGCGTTAAGAATATCGCCACCAAATGCTTTGGCAAGAGAGAGCGTACAAGCGTTTCTTTTCGAATACAGCTCGTGTACGATCGTATCGGTATTGACGGTATCAAAGCCGTGCTTCGCTAATATGCCTGACACATAGCTTTTTCCGCTTCCTGTCGTTCCTGTAATGCCGATCCGCTTCATGAAACCACCTCTCTCCTTGTCTCATTATACATCAAGCTGACTATCTTTTCAATAGATTTTTAAAAGATATTCGATCAGTTTAACAGTATAATACAGAAATTGAGTATCATACAAAAGCCAAACCAAAGTATGCACGGAATCATAAGTAGGCCGCTTAGAATGCTTCGACTCATAAAAGCACGGAATACGAAGAGTGAGGTTGAAAGGATCAGTGCCGAGATAACGAGAGAGAGCGTGAAGAGACGCGAACCGAAAAAGCAGGGATACCAAAGAAGCATCCAAAGCATGAGAAGAGCGTAAAGCAGGATCGCTTCAAGTCTGCGTCGCGTTCCACAGCGACAGCGGGAGAAGATCAAAGCGAAAGCAGAGCCCATCAGTAGATAGATAAGCGACCATACAATTGGAAAGAAAAAAAAGGAAGGGGCGAATTTGGGCAAGAGCAAGTAGCGATACAGGGTTGCATGCCCTCCGATGACAACAGAAAGGATACCGAAAATGAAATTGATTGGGATCACGATGAGCAGTGGGCGCAAATTGGCACAGTGCAGTTCCCTTTTGACGCAAGTCAGTATTTTCAAAAAGATCACCTCACACATGAATATGTGAGGTGACCAATGCAATATGATTCTATTCGTTCTCGCCTTCGGTGTCGTCTTCGCTGTTTTTTGTCTCTTCCGTCTCCTCTTGGTCTTCGGTCGTTTCGTCGCCGCTTTCGGTGTCATCCGGTAGTTCTTCTTCAGGCACATCCTCCTCAGGGGGGACTATAGGGTGAAGATGCGCGGCGCAGGCTTTGTTATATGGCGTAGCGGTATCGCTCCTTCCGACGTATATGCCGTTTGGGATATAGTACAGGTAATAGGGGTCAGATAAACTAAAGAACGGCTTGTATCCGTCAGGAAGCTCCATGGCAGTATACTGTGCATCAGCAATCGTGATCTGTCGCAAAAACGCCCTTTCCACCACCATAAGTCCGACCGGCTTGATTTGTTCGAGTGGACAAAATTCGCCCGCTACACCGTTTCCGGCTTCACAGTACGAAACAAACGTGTGGCAGGTACATTTACTTTCAGGAAGTGTGCTCTCTGTGAAATAGCCGACGGCAATCTGATTGCCCCGCGGATCTGCATAGCAGGCGGAGGTAGCAATAGCGCCCGACGCCTTGCAGTAGCGCGCTTCAATAAGAAGATCGCGATCGAATTTCGTCTTGGAATTTGCAGAGCGTGCGGTATGAACCTCAGTCATGATCTCATCCCAGATGAGGAGGTGTTTTTTTCCGCTAATCGAGGTAAGTGACTGAGGCTCATCGTAACCGATCCAAATTCCGCCTATAAGCTCGGGCGTATAGCCAACGAACCATCGGTCGTGGTTATTACTCGTTGTACCGGTTTTGCCCGCAACCTCGGTCATTTGGGGTAGTTTCGTGATCGCGCCGTAAGCTGTTCCTGCAGTGTCAGAAATAACGCCGCGCAGAAGCTGTGTCAGACTCTGTGTCGAGGCCTCATCTGCGGCGATACGTTTATTAATCTGATTATCGACGATCACCTTGCCGCTTGCATCTGTGATTGTCGAAATACAGTGCGCTGATGAAAAGACGCCTTGATTGGCCAGAACGGTGTAAGCGCCACAAAGATCCATAAGTGAAACGCCGTTCGTCATCCCGCCCAACGCCAGCGAGGAAAGTGTTAGATCGCTGTTGCTTCCCTCCTTGACAAGCGTGTCGATGCCAAGCGATTCGACATAAGCGAATGAATTTTTGATCCCCAGCCTTCTGAGAACCTCGACGGCAACGGTATTGCTTGAGTGTGAAAGTGCATAGGCAAGGTCAACCCGCCCTTGATAGATCCTATCGGCGTTTTTTGGCCAGCCGTCTGCATCGTATTCTCCTCCGAAGAGTGAAGGCGCATCGTCGAAGGATGATCCGTAATGAATAATTCCTGCGTCAAGCGCAGGGAGATAGACAGAAAGAGGCTTGATGGCTGATCCGGGGGAACGAACGGTTTGCGTAGCTCGGTTAAGAACGCGGCTCGCGGTCTTTTCGCCAAGACCTCCAACGAGTCCGAGCACAGCTCCATTTTCAGGATCAAGGATCACGAATGATGATTGAACTTCGGTGTTTCCGAAGAGTGCTTCGTCATAATAGTATTTTTCCAGGATCGACTGTACGCGTGTATCGACCGTAACGGTTATTTTATATCCACCGTTATATAGATGCTGCGTGGCAGCTTTTTCTGATATGCCAAGCGCTTCCGACAAAAGTTTTACCGATTCGTTAATAGCTGCATCTGTAAACCAGGAGGTTGTATGCACGGTGACTGTTTCCCTGTTAACCGATAGAGTCAGTTCATGATCGTATGCTTGACTGTACTCCTCCTGAGAAATATACCCTTGAGCGAGCATTTGGTTTAATATGACGTTACGCCTTTGCAGATTATTTTCCGGGTGAAGGATCGGATCCCATTTGGTCGGTGCTTGCGTGATCGCTGCAATAGCTGCTGATTCCAGAAGCGTTAATTCCGATACATCTTTGTTGAAATAAAGCTTTGCGGCTGCTTTGACACCGTAAGTGCCCTGTGAAAGATAGATCGAATTTAGATAGAGTTCAAGAATAGAGTCTTTCGAGAGTTCTCTTTCAAGTTTTACCGCTGTCATGATCTCGGTCAGTTTACGCTTGATCGATATATCATCTTCACCCGTCAGATTCTTGATCAGTTGTTGCGTGATCGTAGATCCGCCTGGTGATGAGCCGGAAGCGAAGAGATATTTGAATGCAGCTTTTGCAGTCGTAATGGGATCAAATCCAATGTGGCTGTAAAAGCGTTTATCTTCAATTGCGATAAACGCGTTTTCAAGATCCTGAGGAATCTCGTCCAGCGTGGCGTAGTCTGCAGAGCGACCCGCCGAAAGCTCGCCTGCAGCATATTCAATCAGATTGCCGTTTTCGTCCAGGGTATAGAACGACGATGGCATACCGTTGTTTCCTGCCAAGGAAACGATGTCATGGGTATTATGCTCTGCGATTTCCAAAAGAAAGGCTGTGACACCAAGAACAGCCAAGGTACCTATGGCAAAAAGGACACAAAAACTTATCAGAATAATGCGAAAAGCCGTTCGAACCTTACGTTTCATAAACACTCCAATTAAAATGGTGGAAGACGCTTATGTAAAGTATGGTCCGAACGGTACTTATTTAATCATGAGCGAAGAATGACGTTCGCTTCTCCGCAAATATCTCGCAGGGCTTTAACAACGGTGTGGCTCGTGTAGAGCTTTCGCCCGGACAGTTTCTGATATTTACCGCTTGCAGCGTGATATAGAATAATGTCGGCGTTTCCGTTGTCAAAAAAAATGTTACAGATTGCCATAACGCGTCCATATGACTCGCATTCAAAAGACGGAAGGCGGATAAAGATCTGCTTGGCAGAAAGCAAACTCTGCTCGCGAGAGGGAGCGGAGTTTGAGTTAACCGACAAGTCGGGGTGTGAAGGCACCGTTGGACGCGTTTGAATAGATACGTCTTGAGAGTGGGGTAACGGCGAATCCCGTTCGAGCTCCTTGAACTGACTGTTTGACATAAGAGGCGAAACACTTCCTGCCAGAAGCTTGACTGATTCATCTTCTCTCGAAGAGATGGTGCCATTCAGGTAAACAGCACAGTCGATACCAAGATAGGGAGACGCAGCGAGAAAGACCTTTGGAAAGAGAATGACTTCAATTTCCCCGTAGTAATCTTCTAGGGTGATAAATGCCATGTCATCTCCCTTTTTGGTCGACTTGCGCTGGATCTTCCGTATAATACCTACGACAGAAACGACATCCTTGTCGTGCATCGTACCGTATTCTTCGGCGCTCTCGTCAAATGCAGCGTGGATAGAAGCGATAGGGGTATGCTTCTTTTGCGTCACGTCAAGCGAGTAATCGTCAAGCAAGTTACCTGTGAGATAGATGCCGATCGTCTCTTTTTCAAGCTGTAACTTGTATTTGGCGGATAGCGGCTCACATTCGGGATAATCAAACATGAATTTCGGAGGGGCTTCGTCTTCGGAAAGGATCGAGAAGAGGTCGGTCTGTCCCGTCAGATTACGGCTTTCGATCTCGGTAAGACGATTGTGGATCTCTTCTACAGAGTTGAGAAGGCGGTTTCTCTCAACGCCGAAGGAATCAAATGCGCCGACGCTGATAAGAGCGGTTGATTGCTGTTTGGTAAGCCCGTATTTCAGCATTCGTTCGGCGAAATCGATAAAGCCGGCAAAAGGAGCGCGCCGTCTTTCGCGAACGAGGTTTTCAACAAAGGAATAGCCGATATGCTTCACTCCGACAAGTCCGAAACGAATATGTCCGTTGCTTACTGAAAAATCAACGACGCTTTCGTTGATGTCGGGTGGCAATACGCGGATCCTCTGCTTGGAGCAATCGTTTATATATTCGGCTATTTTGGCATTATTACCCATAACAGAGGATAAAAGCGCAGCGTAATAAGCCAACGGATAGTGTGCTTTTAGGTAGGCGGTACGGTACGAGATGAAGGCATAGGATGCCGCATGACTTTTGTTAAAAGCATACTTTGCAAAGTTACACATTTCATCAAAAAGTTCGGTGGCGTCTTCAATCGGAATAAAGTTATCCTTGGCACCTGCAAGAAACGCACTTCGCTCTTTTTCGATCTCGCTCCCCTTTTTCTTTGACATAGCGCGGCGAATGATATCCGCCTTGCCGTAAGAGAAGTTGGCGACACGGCGGCAGATCTGCATAACCTGCTCTTGATAGATGATAATGCCGCTCGTCTCGTCGAGAATATCCTTCAGAAGTGGGATCTTGTAAGTGATCTTCGAAGGATGTGAGCGGTTTTCAAGATATTTTGGGATGGAGTCCATAGGCCCTGGCCGGTAGAGCGAGATCGCCAGCGTGATCTCCTCGATATTTCGAGGCCTCATATTGCTGAGAAGGCGTTTGAGTCCTGCGGATTCAAGCTGAAAGACACCTGCGGTCTGTCCGCTTGCAATCAGGTGAAGCGTTTCAGCGTCATCCGAAGGGATCATTTTCACGTCAAAGGAGGGCTCTGTCTTCTTGATCGATTTTTCGGCACGGTCAATGATCGTAAGGTTGCGTAGTGCCAGAAAATCAAATTTAAGAAGTCCAAGGGCTGCAATGTTATTCATATTGAATTGCGTGAGAATGACATCGCCGCTTGTGGCCATGGGAACATAGGTCATGACGGGTTTTTCCGTGATGATCACGCCTGCAGCGTGTGTGGAAACGTTACGTGGCATACCTTCAAGCGCTTTGGCCTTCTGGATGAGGTTATCAACTTCAGGCGATTCTTTACAGAGGCGCCTCAAGTCGTCGGTCAAAAGATCGTCTATCTTTGTGGCTTTGCTGTTATTCAGCATCTTAACGATCTTGTCAACATCGGCATAGGGCATGTCTAGAGCGCGTCCGACGTCGCGTATAGCTTGCTTTGCGGCGAGTGTGCCGAAGGTGATGATC
>CAZYFC010000069.1:6508-8163 GCA_964646715.1 uncultured Lachnospiraceae bacterium | reverse complement strand
AACACCGTATTCAGTTTCGCCTATATAACGAATCTCCGGGATGAGTGTTACACCGTGCAGAGAAAAGATCTTTTCTTTGATGCGCTCGATTAGTGTCAGTACGTCAGATGCAGTGGCACAGCCTTTGTTGACGATAAAGCCTGCGTGCTTTTCAGAAACTGCGGCATCGCCGACACAGTACCCTTTTAAGCCCGCACGATCTATCAAAGCCGCAGGTATAACACCTTCAAGGCGGCGAAAAACGCTTCCTGCGCTTTTTTCCCCGGTAGGTTGAGTCGATTCCCTTTTGTACTTGTTTTCGCACATGCGTACTTTAATTTCATCCTCATTGCCGCAGGCAAGCCCTAATTTGCACGAGAGGATAATTCCGCCGTTCTCCTGATAGATTGAATGACGGTAAGAGAATCGGTGGTCGGTGATCTCCTTGATCTCGCCGCTTGTATCCAGAAATCGGGAGGACAGTACTATGTCAGCAATCTCTCCTCCGTGTGCTCCTGCGTTCATGAAAATAGCCCCGCCGATAGTGCCGGGAATGCCGCAAGCAAAGGTCAGTCCGTCAAGAGAATGACGTGCAGCGGCGTGTGAGAGTGCGATCAACGAAGCCCCACACGCGGCTTCAACAAGCGTGTCGGAAAAAACGACCTGCCGCAAAACGTCGGTTGAAATGACAACGCCGCGATAACCCCTGTCGTCAAACAAAAGATTCGATCCGTTGCCAAGGATGAAAAAACGAACTTCATGCTTGCGCAAAAAACGAATGAGCAGAATGAGTGCTTCTTCGCATTTCGGACGAACGAAATAGTCGCAGGGGCCTCCAATGCCAAAGGTAGTGTACGGGGCGAGTAATTTGTTTTCCTGAAAAGTGAGACGTCCTGAACTACTTTCTTTAACAAGATAGTCTCTGATCATCGGCATTAACCTCTTGCAAAACGGTGATATACCTTCTTCCCTTTTTTCAGGATGATCTCCTTTGAATCAAAATCAGTTATAGAAACGGTGTCGCCTGTGTCGCTTACTTTTTCACCGCAGAGAGAAACGCCGCCCTGTTGGATCAGGCGTCTTGCCTCACCCTTCGAGGGAGCAAGCTTGGACTTGATCATCATGTCAACGACCGTGATCACACCGGCAGTAAAGTCATCATCGGAAAGTACTGTCGTAGGCATATCTTCGCTGACAGCACCTGCTGCGAATACCTGACGGGCGGTCGCAAGAGCTTTGTCAGCTTCTTCAGTGCCGTGAATGAGCTTGGTTATCTCATAAGCGAGTACTTCTTTTGCTTTGTTTATCTCGCTTCCTTCAAGCTTCGCATATTCGTTGATCTCCTCAAGAGGAAGAAACGTGAGCATTTTCATGCATTTGATAACGTCGGCGTCTGCAATGTTGCGCCAATATTGGAAGAAATCGTAAGGAGATGTCTTCTCTGCATCAAGCCATACGGCACCCTTTTCAGTCTTACCCATCTTCTTGCCTTCGCTGTTAAGGAGAAGATTGAAGGTGAGGCCGTAAACTTCTTTGCCTTCTTTTCTGCGGCAGAGAGAGACACCGCCGAGAATATTGGACCATTGATCGTCGCCGCCTAACTCGAGCGTACACCCATAATCCTTGTAGAGGCGGTAGAAGTCGTAGCCCTGCATAAGCATATAATTGAATTCAAG
>CAZYFC010000069.1:0-6498 GCA_964646715.1 uncultured Lachnospiraceae bacterium | reverse complement strand
AAGGTCAAACCGTTTTCCATTCTTGATTTATAGCATTCAGCAGAAAGCATTCTGGAGACCGAGAAGTGGACGCCAACTTCGCGGAGGAAGTCAATATAGTTAAGATTGAGAAGCCAATCGCCGTTATTTACGAAGAGTGCCTTGTTGTCGGATGTATCGATAAATTTTGACATCTGCGCTTTAAAGCATTCGATATTGTGGGCGATCGTCTCCTTGGTGAGCATTTTTCTCATGTCACTCTTACCCGAAGGGTCACCGATCATACCCGTGCCGCCGCCAAAAAGCGCAATAGGCGTATGACCCGCCATTTGCATATGTGCCATGATCTTCATTTGAATGAAGTGACCGATATGAAGACTGTCGGCGGTGGGGTCGAAGCCAACGTAGAAGGTAACCTTCTGATTGTCAAGAAGATCCTTGACGGCTTCTTCGTTAGTGCACTGTGCGATCAGTCCGCGATCGATAAATTCCTGATAAAGTCCCATTTTTTACTCCTTTGATATGAATGAAAAATATAAGCAAATGTTATTAATTGTATTACAATACATGCTCGTTTTATGTTGTCTTGCAGACGGATGAAAGCATTTCCTTTGCGTTTTCGAGAGTTTTTTCAGTAATCTGAACGCCACCGATAATGCGCGCCACCTCGTTGACTCGACCGCTTAAGTCGAGTTCGGCAAGATTTGTTTCAACGCGCCCATTCTTCTCTTCCTTAACTATCTTAAAGTGATTGTCCGCCACGGCGGCGATCTGTGCTGAATGGGTGATACAGATCACCTGAGTCGTGGATGCAAGCTCGTGCAGCTTGAATCCAATCTTTTGAGATGTTTTACCCGAAACGCCGGTATCAACCTCGTCGAATATGATAGAGGGGACATCCTCCGCGTTTGCAAGCACACATTTTATGGCAAGCATGATACGTGCAAGCTCACCGCCGGATGCAATCTTCGTTAACGGCTTCATCGGTTCGCCTATATTGGTTGCGATATAGAATTCCACGCTATCTGCGCCTTCGCAGGAATAGGAGTTGCCTGTGTGTGTAACCTCTACCGAGAAGGATACTTTAGACATATCAAGATATTTGAGGACGTCGCAGATCTTTTCCGAGAGGAGCGCGCCCTTTTGAACCCTGTTTTCATGAAGCTGTCCTGCGAGTGCTTCAATCTTCTTTTGCTGAAAAGCGAGTTCTTTTTCAAGCGTCTTGATCTTTTCATCCGCGCCTTCCAGTTCAGCAAGCTTTGTCTTGGATTTTTCGAGAAAAGAAAGGATCTCGGCGATATCTGAGCCGTATTTTCTTTTCAGCTTGCGGATTACATCAAGGCGTTCGTTGATCTCTTCAAGCTCCATTTCGGGATTGTCGGAGGATGATGGCATGTAAGCAACGAAGCTTTTGGCGACAGCTTCAAGCTCGGCTTGTATATCCGTGAGCTTATCGGAGAGCTTTTCTGCATCGGGAATGATCTCGCCCAAGCTGTTGGCGGCATCAATAGCAAACTCCAAAAGCTGAGAGGCAGACGTGCCTTTTGGGTTTCTATAAAGTGCACGGTAGGCGGTGTGAACATGTTTGGAAAGGAGTTTGACGTTTTGTAAGAGCTTTTTGCGCTCTAGAAGCTTTTCTTCTTCCCCTTCTTCGAGATCACAGGATTCGATATCATTGATCTGATAAGAGAGCAGCTCCTTCATGCGCTCTTTGTCACGCTCGTTTTCAGACAATCTTTTGATCTCATTCATCAGATCGCGGTACAGACGGTATTCCTCGGCATAACAAGCAAGCAGATCGTCGTTTTCGGCAAAACGGTCCAGATATTTTATGTGATTAGCGTGGTTCTGAAGAATCTGATTATCGTGCTGACCGTGGATATTGATCAACCCCATGCAGCAATTTCTGCCTACGGCGGCCGAGACGGTGCGACCGTTGATCTTGACAGTGGTTTTCCCTTCGCACGATAGAGTTTTTACAACCGTCAACGAACCGTCCTCTTCGGGCTCAATATCATAGGAGGCGAGAAGATCAAGCGTTTCTTTCGAGAGATCGGTGAAGAAACCAGACACAGTGGCTTTGGATTCACCGCTTCGGATCAGCTCCCTTTGCGCTTTTCCACCCAAAAGGAAGGCGATTGAATCGATTAGGATCGATTTACCCGCGCCTGTTTCGCCTGTAAGGACGGTAAAGCCCGATTTGAACTCTGCATCCATTTTCTTGATCACGGCGATATTTTCGATGTGTAATGCTGAAAGCATACTCGTTTCTCCTTCGGATGATGATCTTTAGGCTGTTTATGCCGATTCAGTAAAGCTGAGGAGTTTCCGGCAGGTTTCGGCGGCTTCCTCCGTCGTATGCAGTACGGCTATAATGGTATCGTCTCCCGCAATACTGCCTACGATCTCATTTCTGCATATCGAGTCGATCGCAGCGGCAGCGGCGTTCGCCATACCGGGATAGGTCTTTACCACGAGGAGATTTTGGGCGTAATTGACCGAAGTAACGGTTTCAATTAAGATATTGTGATATTTTGCACCGTTCTCTCTCGTCTCTTGTGATCTGACTGAATATTTATAGCGATTTTTCTCTGAGGAAACTTTAATGATCTTAAGTTCCTTGATATCGCGGGATATCGTGGATTGAGTGACGTAATACCCGAGCTTCTGAAGCTCTTCCGTGAGCGCTTCTTGCGTCTCAATATCTTTTTTGGTGATAATAGCGATAATGGCGTTTTGTCTTTCTTTTTTCATGGCTTATTTTTCCTTGTATATTTGCATACTCAAAGATCTGACATTTTTCTGAAAAGGACACGGCAAAAGCTGTTATCGACCGAGATGAGGCGCGTGACGCGCTCGGAAAGCGTGATGGAAAGTGTATCGCCCGCCTGAAGCTGCGTCGTGCGATCTCCGTCAAGCGTCACGCAAGCCGTGCTTGGTGAATCATATATTTCGGCTGAGATTAAGGCGTCACCTGAAAAAACGATCGGTCGTGCTTTTAATGAGTGGGCGCAAATCGGCGTGATCTCGATGAGTCGAAGCGATGAATCGATAACGGCGCCTCCCGCCGACATTGCGTATGCGGTTGACCCCGTGGCAGTTGAGGCGATCATACCGTCCCCACGGTAATAACTGATTTTCTCACCGTTACAGTAAAGATCGAATTCAATGATCCCATGACCGTGTGCTTTCGTTATGACGGCGTCGTTCAAGGCGGGAAGGTCTTCAAAAACCGCCTTCTCTTCTCTGTAAAGAGAGATGGAAAGCATGGCGCGCGATTCTGTCCGATAATTGGATGAGAGTATTTCCGGTAGGCGCACAAGATCGTCTTTTTCAAGCTGTGCTATATAACCAAGCCTGCCAAGATTTACGGCAAGGATCGGTATGTCGTAAAGTGAGGCTACTTTAGCGCTTTTCAGAATTGAGCCGTCACCACCGAGAACGACCACTGCGTCCGCATTCTTATAAAGAGCATCTCCTTCTGAAGGATGAATTCCCTCGACAACATGAGCGTAGGCGCTTTCAGTAGCAACAATAAAATCATTTTCGATCAGCAAAGAAGCGGCTTGCTTTGTATATTCGAACGAAGGATCTCTGGACGGATTGGGAACGAGAACGATCTTTTTCATAGAGTGAGCCTTTCTGAAGCAACCTTCACTTACGGATAAAATATGCTAAATACTCCAAATTCCCGTCGCCACCGGTGATCGGAGACGGAACTGTTTCTTTATGAAGAAAGCCACAGCTTTCGGCAGAGGCGATCACGCATTCAAGCGCTTCCCTTCGCGCCATCTCGTCCTTGACGATACCGCCTTTGCCTATGCGATGTTTGCCGACTTCAAATTGAGGCTTGATAAGCGAGACAAATATGCCCTGCGGCTTTAACAGATTGTAAATAACGGGATGCAAAAGCGTCTGCGAAACGAAGGAAAGATCACAAACTGCGACATCGCCGAGTTCGCCGATATCGTCAAAGGCAAGAAAACGCGCGTTACAATTCTCCATGGATATGACGTCAGCGCGGTTCTTCAACGTGCCATCAAGCTGATCAGTACCCGAGTCTATGGCGTAGACACGTTTGCATCCGCGCTGTAAAAGGCAGTCGGTAAAGCCTCCTGTTGACGCTCCAAAATCGAGTGCCACGAGTCCGGCTACATTGATTTTGAAGGATTCAAGCGCTTTTTCAAGCTTCAGGCCACCTCGGCTGACATAGCGTAGCGTTGCCCCGCGTATTTCAATCGAGGCGTTTTCGGGTACCACAAATGAAGGCTTGGTGACCGCTTTTCCGTTACAAAAGACAGCGCCATCCTCAATCATCAAAGTGGCTCTGGTGCGACTTCTGGCATAATGGTTTTCAAATAGATAGCGATCAATACGCATAGTCTCCTCCGTGTGGCACTTCGTTTATGATTCAGAAACGCATATGTCTTATTTAGTGCGGAACAGAAGATACCGCGCCAAGTCGGAAAGCTCTTTTTTGCTCTCCCAAGTGGATACGGCGCGCACACCTTCGCTTGTGATGCCAACCGCTTTATCAAAAGCTTCTTCGGGTGTCATAAAGGTCAGAAAGGTCGTCTTTCCGTTACGGATATCGCTGTTCGTTTTTCCGGTCTGCTTGTATGAAGCAGTGTAATCGAGAATGTCATCTACGATCTGGAAGGCAAGACCGATGGCATCGGCATAAGCACCCGCCGCCTTCACGACCGCTTCCTCCTTTCCTTTGCCTGCTGCAAGCACGCCGAGAAGAGCGGCGGTGCGGATCAGGATGCCTGTTTTGAGGCGGTGCATTTTGACGAGCGCATGGTAGTCCTTGTCATAGGCGTTGTTAAGATCCATTTCCTGACCGCCCACCATACCAAATGCACCGGAGGAGTCGGCGAGAATACGAATGGCTTCGAGATTGTCTTCGCAGGACATGTATTCGTTGCGTGCGATAACCTCGAAAGCGTAAGTTAATAGAGCGTCACCGGCAAGAATGGCTCTCGCTTCGCCGAATGCCTTATGATTCGTTGGTTTACCCCGTCGGATATCGTCATTATCCATTGCAGGTAGGTCATCATGAATCAATGAGTAGGTATGGACAAACTCAACGGCACAAGCGTACGGTATTGCTTTTTTTATGTCGCCTCCCAGAAGCTCGCAGAACAGGAGTGTAAGCGCGGGTCGAATGCGTTTGCCGCCTGAAGTTGCGCTGTAGCGCATGCTGTCCAGAAGGGGCTTGATATCAGCATCCTCTCTGATGAGCATGTTTTCCATTTCTTTATCAATTAACTCGGCGTATTGTTTAAGTCTCTCTTTTGTTGTCATGATTTCTCTCCTTTCGGAAAATCCGATTCAAGGATGCCGTTAGGCGTTTCAGTCAACAATTTTATTCGGCTTTCAGCAGAGTCAAGTCTTTCATTGCAGAACTTGACAAGGCGTATGCCTTCTTCGAAAAGTGCAAGCGATTCATCAAGAGGAGCGCTTCCGCTCTCGAGTGCGCGGACGATCTGCTCAAGTCGGGCAATTGCATTTTCAAAATTCATTTCAGTGGGAGATGACATATGGGATAACGCCTTTCTGTTTAATTTCTGTTCTCAGTTGTTTTGGTAACGTCGGTTACCTCCGTCGTGATCATACCGTCGCTTGTTCGGATCGAAAGCGTGTCTCCGATATGAACGTTTTCGGCCGATTTCACAAGAGTTCCCTCTTCTGAAAACACAGCGGAATAACCGCGTAAAAGGACCGATAGAGGGTTAAGCGCTTCTAGTTTTGCGGCGGTCTTTGCAAATGATGTGCGTTTTTCCGAAAGAAGGAGCTTGACGCAGTTCTCAAAACGCGTAGTGTCCATCAAAAGCCGCGTCTTCTTCTCGTCGAGAATATAAATAGGATTGCGCATAACTTTTGAGGAGGAAAGCGTGTCGACGCTTTTTCTCTTCAGATTTACGGAGGCTTGCAGAAGCGTCGCCATACGGCCAGTTATATTACCGATCTTGCGTTTAAGCTCTTCGGTTTCAGGTACGGCAAGTTCTGCTGCCGCAGACGGTGTTGGAGCGCGTCTGTCTGCTACAAAGTCACAGATTGTAAAATCGGTCTCATGTCCCACTGCAGAAATGATGGGAATCTCAGATGCAGCAACAGCTCTTGCCAAGGCTTCGCTGTTGAAGGCCCAGAGGTCCTCGATTGAGCCGCCGCCTCGCCCAAGAATAATGACGTCGGCAGACTTAGTTGTGTTGAAATGACGAAGACCGGCAATCAGCTGAGGCGGGGCACCGTCACCCTGCACGAGCGAGGGATACAAGATGATCTTCGCGTAGGGAAAGCGTCTTGAGATGACATTGATAATATCGCGTATAGCGGCGCCCGTCGGTGAAGTGATAACGCCGATGCGCGTCGGTATCTTGGGAAGTGGTTTCTTTCGATCGGCGCGGAAAAGTCCTTCCGCTTCGAGCTTTTTCTTTAGTTGCTCGTAGGCGATATACAGCGCTCCGACGCCGTCCGGCTCCACGACTGCAAAACCGGCCGGGAGGTGGAGGTCCG
>CAZYFC010000068.1:0-8174 GCA_964646715.1 uncultured Lachnospiraceae bacterium | reverse complement strand
TCTATGATGTCACGCAACATAGTCGTTTTCCCCATATTGGGCGGTGAATATACGAGGATACTTTCTTTGCTTTGATCCTCGCCCAAATATCGGTACAGCGCTTTAGCCATCCCTGAAAATCGGTGTGGGATACGTATGTTCAGGCTGTGAACAGAGGCAAGGTGCGAGATCTTATCACCGTTCGGAACAGCTCTGCCTGCAACACCCACTCGAATCCCTTCTCTCAAGGATATATATCCTTCGATCATCGTTTCCATATGAGTGTACAGCGAACGATCGCAAAGAAGACTGACGGCTTCATCCATTAAGCGATCACTTATATGCAGCGAAAGAAGATGATTTTCACCTTCCGATCCAACGAGCGCAATCCCCGGCAAAAGTGTGAGCGAAATCGGTCTTTCGCGACGCAAACGCACCTCTGCGATCTTATCCCGATATGGCTCTATTGCCCTGAAAACGGCAGAAGGAAGATACGCTTCAAGTACCGAACCGATCATTTTCTCTCCCCCTCTTGCCATGTTCATCTAGCCAATATATACTCGTCCTTTCGGGTGTTTATGCCACACTGCTGCGTCTTTTCCTTCTGCATTTAAGCGAAAAAAGCGACCTGCACAAAGGCAGGTCGCCAATAGATCGACTTATTCCGGAATGATACAGCCGTAAGTATCATCCTTTTTTCGGTAGACCACGTTGACCTCTCCGCTTTCGTCATTGACGAAAACGTAGAAATCATGCTCCAGAAGATTCATCTGCATAATTGCTTCCTCGCACGACATGGGCTTAAACTTGAAAGCCTTGGTACGAACGGGAAATTCAGCTTCTTCCTCGTAAACATCCGTAAGCACGACGTCTTCATCGGGCGTCTTAAGAAAAGCCCCTTCTCTCAAGCGCTTAGCCAGTCTTGTTTTGTTCTTGCGAATCTGTCTTTCAATGGCGTTCAAGGCCTTGTCAAGTGCGTTCTGGTAAGTGTCATCAGACTGTTCACTGCGGAAAAAAATTCCGACGCTTGTGATCGTGAGTTCAAGATTGTCGTGATTGCCTTTTTGTGAGATAACAACGGTAGCTTCCGCATCGTCCTTGAAGAATTTGCCATACTTGAGCATCTTACGCTCAACTGTTTCACGAAATCCTCTCGGAACTTCAGTTTTTCTACCAATAACCGTTACCTTCATTCTGCTTACCACCTTTCGTGTATTAAATAAGACTTCCGTCCTTGTCTATATTGTACCATCTGTTTGCGCTTTTGTCAATAGATGTTGTGCATATTCGCCACAGTTATTCAAACGATCTCAATAACCGGTTCATGATTATTGTGTATTTCTCGTGAAAACCATTGACACCCCGACTCAATCTATGATAGAATATTAATAATAATTAACGTTTTCCAACTCTCTGGAGGTCTTATTATGAAACGCAAGCATCCCATCATACAACTGCTACTTGTCGCCGTGTCACTTCTCCTCTGCATGGCGATGTTTACGTCCTGCGGTATCGTCAATATAATTCTCTGCATGGCTTCACCCGACTTCGACTCAGCATACGACTCGTTTGAAGGGCTTGAATATGAGCGTCCTGATTTTGCCGCGATCAAAGAAGGCTTTCAGGAAGCAACCAATTATTTGAAGAATGGCTCAAACACCATTAGGATTCAGCAAGACGTGTATGAAACCTACGGCCTGTATAACGATGCCTATACGCAGTATAATATTCTTCAGATCAAGTTCTACACCAACATCGACGATGACGAGATCGAGACTGAGCTTGATTACTGCGCCGAACAGTTTTCCCTTCTCGATCCTATCGTAAACGATTTTTATCTCGCAATTCTCGATAACGGATTCGCTGACTTTTATCTTTCCGGTTGGTCTGAAACCGACATTGAATACGTTCGTCTCGCCACAAATCTTTACGACAACGAGTACACAGAGCTTTATACCGAACGCACGGGTCTTGAAAACGATTATGTTGCCGCCTCAGTTGAAACGACCGTTGAATACGGCTTTGGCGAGTACACCTTTGATGAGATTTACGAAATGTATTCGAAAGGGAAACTCGCCAGAAAAACCTATACCGCGCTTCTTCAGGAATATTATGAAAAACTCTCCGCGGCGGTCACCCCGATCTATCGCCGTATGATCGAAATCGACAACATCTTCGCCTCAAAGATGGGCTTTGCATCAAGCGTTGAATTCAGCTACAAGTTCACTTATTCGAGAGACTATTCTCCCGAGGATGCAGAGATCATGTACCGGTACGTCAAAGAATATATCGTTCCTTTTTACCTTGAAATATCTGAAAAGATTGACTTTGAGGCAGTATCCGATATTCTTCAAAGCATGAACGACGGCATCTTCTCCTATGACAGCATCTTTCGAGATTACACCTCCGATATTTCTCCCGATATGCTGAAAGCCTATAAAGCTCTGGTCAACAACGAGCTCTACACGATAGGAAACACATCTAACATGCAGCAGGCCGCCTTCACGACCTATCTTCCCTCCTATGAAACGCCGTATATGTATATCTACACCTACGGCGACTTGAGTGATATAACCACTTTTGTACACGAGTTTGGTCATTTTTACGCATACTACTTCAACGGCTTTGAGTCCGACAATATCATCGACGTGTCCGAGATTCACTCTCAGGCAAATGAATGGCTTTTCCTGCCTTACTACGATCTTAGCGACGACGAGCGGTCCGAATACGCCCTTTATCTGCTTGCAAACTCCTTAGAAGCCATCATCGAAGGCTGTATGTACGATGAGTTTCAGCAGGCAATGTATGAAAATGAAGCTCTCGATCCGGTTTCCACCTTCAATAGCATTGCTCATTCCTATTCGTACAACGAGATTATCATTCCCGATCTCGTTCCCTATGCCTGGGCAGGCGTACACCACAATTTTACCGCACCCTTTTACTATCTCAGCTATGCCGTCTCAGCGCTTCCGGCTCTTGAGGTCTACGTTCTTTCCACCGAGAATCGCGACGAAGCGATCGACATCTACAACAGCATTATTGATGAAACAGGTTACAGCTCCTATCTCACTGTATTGGACGAAGCTGATCTTGGCAGTCCTTTTGAGGAATCGACCTACGAAGAGCTTGTTTCCAAACTCTCAGCGATCACCGAAGCGCTTGCTGCCACAAAGAGTTAACACCGCATGAGATTAGCCATCGTAACCGGCGCATCCTCCGGTATGGGCATGGAGTTTGCAAGAGAGATCGTACGCCGCGAGAAGATCGACGCTATTTGGCTCATTGCGCGCCGTATCGACCGATTGGAAGCGCTTTCCAAGGAACTCATAGGCTTAAAAGAAGATCTTATTGCCAGACCGATCAGTATCGATCTTACCAAAAAGAACTCTATTGACCTCTATCGTTCGCTTCTTGAAGAAGAGAAACCGACCGTGTCCGTTCTTGTAAACGGAAGCGGATTTGGCAAATTCGGTCGGTTTGAATCAATAGGGCTTAATGAATATAACGATATGATCGACCTCAACGCCAAGGCTCTCGTTCAGATCACCTATCTCACCCTTCCCTATATGACAAAAGGCAGCGAGATCTATCACATTGATTCTCTCTCCTCCTTTCAGCCCGTTCCCTATATCAATGTATATGGAGCGACCAAAGCCTTCGTTCTCTCCTTCTCGCGCGCCCTTAACGCAGAGCTGAAGGAAAAAGGGATAAGTTCCATGGCTGTCTGCCCCGGCTGGGTGAACACCGAGTTTTTCTCACGTGCTGTCGAAGACGATACAGTCAGCTACTACAGTCGCATTTTCGAGCCAAAAGAGGTGATCGCCCGCGCCTTTCGTGACATGAAGCGTCGTCGTGATCTATCGATCTGTGGCTTTTCAACGCGCCTGCAGGTCTTTGCAACAAAGCTTCTTCCGCATAGGCTCGTCATGAAAATATGGATACAGCAGCAAAAGAAGACTAAAAACACCGATAAGATCAAAAAATAAGAAACAAGCGTTTCGCAAAAGTAATCTGCCCTCTGTCTGTTTGACAGGGGGCAGATTACTTTTGTATAAGCTCATACTTGAAGAGCTCTTTTAACCACACCAAGGGGATCGTCTCAATGTGAAAAGCCTTTTCACGATATCCTTATTCAACGCGATACAGAACAAGTGGACGTACCTCAGGCGCATTTTCAGTGATTTTCGTTGCATCGAGAAAAACCGCCTCGGCGTTTTCGATCGTGCTTTCCTTGTTCGTATAGAACATTGCGATCGTCTCATTCTTTTCAACGAAATCACCGGTCTTCTTAAAGAGGTGAATTCCCGCAGTAGGATCGATCGTATCCGCCATAGTATTGCGGCCGGCTCCGAGCAAAAGCGCCGTTAGACCGTATTTTTCGGTATCTACAGAGGATATGTAGCCGCTACACGGTGCATGAACGGCGTGAGCATAGGATGCTCTCGGAAACCTTTCGGGATGATAGATCACAGAAGCGTCTCCACCCTGCGCCCTGACCATAGCCGCAAGAAGGTCGAGCGCTCTTTGGGATCCAATGGCATCTATAACCATTTGTCTGCATTCTTCAAGACTACCTTTTTCGGCAAGATACAGCATATTGGATGCAAGCGTAATGCAGATCTCAACAAGGTCTCCCGAAGTGATTCTTCCGCTCAGAATATCAACCGCCTCAATAACCTCAAGCGAGTTACCGATCGCAACGCCGAGCGGGCGGTCCATGTCGGTAACGAGTGCCAGCATCTTCTTACCCGCACGTTTACCGATATCGACCATCAGCTTTGCAAGGGCAAGGCTCGCTTCATCTGTCTTCATGAATGAACCACTGCCCGTCTTTACGTCAAGCACAATGCAGTCATCATCGGCACAAAGCTTTTTACCCATGATGCTGGAAGCAATAAGAGGCATACTATCAACCGTTGCAGTCACGTCACGAAGCGCATATAGAAGCTTATCTGCAGGCGCAAGATCGCGGCTTTGTCCGACGATGGCAATACCGATCTCATTCACGATACGCTTGAACTCTTCAGTCGGAATATCGGTTCTCAGTCCCGGAATGGATTCGAGCTTGTCGATCGTTCCGCCCGTATGTCCGAGTCCACGTCCACTCATTTTAGCCACTTTAACACCGCAAGCAGCCACGATAGGGGCAACGATGAGACTCGTCTTATCGCCAACGCCGCCGGTCGAATGCTTGTCAACGCGAATACCGTTTACATCCGAGCAATCGAGTGTATCACCCGAATCACGCACAGCCAATGTCAAGTCGGTGGTTTCCTCGGCGGTCATTCCCTGAAAATAGATCGCCATACATAGTGCGGCGGCTTGATAGTCGGGAATATTCCCCGCAACATATCCGTTAACAAAAGCATATATCTCCTCGCGGGATAGCCTTCCGCCGTCTCTTTTTTTCTTGATGATATCGTACATTCTCATATCAGTCACCTATTATGAAAGATCTTTTGGAGAAAATGAATACGGAAGAAGCTCTGCAAGCGTCACAATACTGACAGCACCCGGCTTTCCGAGAATCACCTCAAAATCACCGCCGCAGAATTCAGCAAGAACCTGGCGGCAAACACCGCACGGTGCGGTAAACGGAGCAAGCTCTTCTCCTCTGCCACCCACGACCGCAAGCGCAACGAACTCTTTTTCGCCTGAAGCAACAGCTGAAAACAACGCCGTTCTTTCTGCGCAGTTCGTGGGAGTGTACGCTGCATTTTCAACGTTACATCCGAGATATACCTTGCCGGAGGCCCCTAAAAGGGCCGCGCCAACGTGAAAATCGGAGTAGGGAGCATAGGAGTTCTTACGGGCCTCAACGGCGCTAAGCATCAGGTTTTCAGCCAAAAGCAGTTCCATATACCCTCCTCAAAGAAGCACGTCCCGCAAAAAGCTCTTGCCACTGATCGCGTGCGTGTCAATGTCAAAATAATCCAGAATTGTTGCGGCAATATCTGCAAACGAGCTTCTCGTTCCAAGATTCACTCCGGAGGCAATCTTCTTTCCATAGATGAGCATAGGCGTATACTCGCGCGAGTGATCGGTCGAGGGCGTTGCAGGATCACAGCCATGGTCGGCAGTAATGATGAGAACATCATCCTCCTTCATTTTGGGGAGAAAAACTCCAAGCGAAAGATCGAACGCCGTCATAGCATTGGCATAACCCGCAACATCATTGCGGTGACCGAACTTCATATCAAAATCAACGAGATTTACGAAGCATAGACCGTTAAACGCTTTGTCAAGATAGGCATGTGTCTTCATCATCCCATCCGTATTGTCAAGTGTACGCACAGATTCGGTAAATCCCTGCGCGGCAAAAATATCGTTGATCTTTCCGACGGCGATCGAATCGTAGCCTGCACCTTTGAGGATCTCAGGCATCGTCATCGAAGGTGGGGGCAAGGAATAATCATGCCGCCCCGAGGAGCGAATGAAGGGATATTCCCCACCGAAAGGACGTGCGATCACACGGCCGACACCGTGCTCGCCTTGCAAAAGCTCACGTGCGATCTCACAGTAGCGGTAAAGCTCCTCAAGAGGTACGACTGACTCGTGAGCGGCTATCTGAAAAACGCTGTCAGCAGACGTGTATACGATCAACGCACCGCTTTCAAGATGCTCGTGCCCATAGTCGCGAATCACATCAGTGCCCGAATAGGGCTTATTGCAGATAACCTTTCTGCCCGTCAAGGCTTCAAAGGACGCGATAAGATCGTCCGGAAAGCCGTTCGGATAGGTGGGCAACGGTTTCTCAGAAATAATTCCCGCTATCTCCCAATGACCGATCGTAGTGTCCTTTCCAAGAGAAGCCTCACGCATGCGCGCATAGCTTCCTTGTACAGCAACATTGCTTTTCTTTACGCCGTCTATATGAAATAAACCGAGCTTTTCGAGATTGGGACAATCAAAATTGTCATGGGCGGAGATCACGCCGAGCGTGTTGCTTCCTTCGTCGCCGAAGGAGGCTGCATCGGGCATTTCGCCGATTCCCATACTGTCAAGCACGATCAAGAAAACGCGCTTAGCCATCAATCATTCCTCCTTTGAAAATATAACCGGAAAAAGTCATCCCTCAGCGATCTCAAGCGCAACCTCGATCATCTGACCGAGCGAGAACTGTCTTTCTTCTGCCGTCATCACTTCGCCCTCGTTGACGAAATGGTCACTGACAGTGCAAAGACAGAGTGCCTTTTTGCCTGCTGCAGCGGCATTGCAGTAAAGTGCGGCTGCTTCCATCTCTACACCGAGAACGCCCATTTTAGCCCAAAGCATGTCCTTTCCCGGCTGATTATAGAATACATCGGAAGAAAACACATTGCCTACTCTGAAGCGAATGCCACGCTCCTCACAGACCTCAACAGCGCGACGCGTGAGATCGAAATCGGCGATCGGACTGAATCTGCCCGGAAGATCGTACTGATCGACGTAGCAGGAATTGGTGCATGCACCCATGGCGATCACAACGTCCTTAAGATGAAGATCGCTCAGAAATGAACCGCAAGAACCAACGCGAATAATCGTCTCAACGTCAAAAGCGTGATAAAGCTCATAGGAGTAAATGCCGATCGATGGCTGTCCCATACCGGAAGCCATCACCGAAACGCGCTTGCCTTTATAATAGCCTGTATATCCCTGGACGCCTCGTACGTCATTAACGAGAATGGGGTTTTCAAGATAAGTCATGGCAATATGGCGCGCACGAAGGGGGTCGCCGGGCATAAGGACTGTTTTGGCGAAATCACCCTTTTGTGCCGCAATGTGTGGGGTCGGTGCCTTCATTTTAATAGCCTCCTTTTCCGTCGTCCTTGCCGCCTGCCTTGACAGCTTTTACTACACGGCTCGTGCCAAGTCTGTCTGCGCCGAGCGCAATGAAATCCTCAGCGTCTGCGATCGAGGAAATCCCGCCCGCCGCCTTTACCTTAACCTCAGCACCTGAATATTCACGCATCAGCTTGACATCCTCTCTCGTAGCCCCTGCAGTTGAGAAACCTGTCGATGTCTTGATATAGTCAGCACCCGCTTCTGTCACGATACGGCACATAGCAATTTTTTCATCCTCAGTGAGGAGGCAGGTCTCGATAATGACCTTCAGGATCTTATCGCCGCAAACAGCTTTCAGGGACTTGATCTCCTCACGAACATAGTCGTAATTCTTAGCCTTCAATTCACCATCATTGATCACCATATCTATC
>CAZYFC010000067.1:0-8365 GCA_964646715.1 uncultured Lachnospiraceae bacterium | reverse complement strand
TCACCGAGGAGATGGAATTCCGTGAGATCTACGCGCTTGACGTGGTGGAGATCCCCACCAACAAGCCGATGATCCGTATTGACCATAACGACGAGGTCTACCGCACGGTTGACGGCAAGTATAACGCCATCATCGAGCAGGTGCTGTCCTGTCACGAAAAGGGACAGCCCGTGCTCGTCGGTACGGTCTCGATCGAAAAATCCGAGGAGCTGTCAAGGCGCCTTAAGGAGCGCGGCATCAAGCATACCGTTCTGAACGCCAAGCATCACGAACGGGAGGCTGAGATCGTTGCCATGGCGGGCAAAAAGGGACGCGTGACCATTTCGACCAATATGGCGGGCCGCGGCACGGATATCATGCTGGGCGGCAATCCTGAGTTTATGGCAAAGCAGGAGATGAAGAAGCTCGGCTATGAGGACGAGATGATCGGTCTTGCCGTCGGCTCGTCGGTGCTGACCGACGATACGGCAATTGCCGCAAGAGAGGTCTATAAAAAGCTGTATCACAAATTCAAAGAAGAGATCGCGCCCGAGGCAAAGGAGGTCTGCGAGGCGGGAGGCCTCTTCATCATCGGCACGGAGCGCCACGAGAGCCGCCGTATCGACAACCAGCTTCGCGGCCGTTCGGGTCGTCAGGGCGACCCCGGCGAGAGCCGCTTCTATCTCTCGCTTGAGGACGATCTCATGCGTCTGTTCGGTGCCGAGCGCGTCATCGGTATGGTTGAACGCCTCGGCCTTCCCGAGGATCAGCCTATTGCGGCGGGTATTCTGTCCGGCTCGATCGAAAAAGCGCAGAAGAAGCTTGAGGATATCAACTTTAACCGCAGAAAGCACGTCCTTTCCTACGACGACGTGATGAATCAGCAGAGAAACATCATCTACGGACAGCGCAACGAGGTGCTGGAGGGCGTTGACCTGCATGAAAAGATCCTTTCGATGATCCGCGGCACGATTGAAGCCGCCGTTGATACCTACTGCACAGGGGACGATGCCGCCGAATGGAATTTTGCCGAATTGAGAAGCCATTTCTACGGCTATCTTCTCACCGATAAAGATCTCGTTTTCAATGAAGACGAGCTGAAAACGCTTACCAAGGGTGCTCTCTGCGATCAGCTCAACGAAAAAGCTCTCGCCGTGTATGCGACGAAGGAAGCGATGTTCGGGGATTATATTCGCGAGATCGAGCGCATCTTCCTGCTTCGCAACGTCGACGCACTCTGGATGGAGCATATCGATGCGATGGAGGATCTGAAGAGCGGCATTTCGCTCAACGCCTACGCACAGCGCAACCCCGTCGACGAATACCGTCTTTCGGGTGCTGACATGTTCGACGAAATGGTCGAATCGATCCGCCAAAGAACGGTGCGTATGCTCCTGTCGGTCGTCAAGCGCTCCGAGCCTATTCAGCGCAAGGAGGTGGCAAAAGCCACGGGAGCCGGCTTCGAGGGCGATAAAAAGCCCGCTGCCAAGAAGCCTTTGGCGATCCGAAAGCCTCCCAAGGTCGGCCCTAACGAGCCCTGCCCCTGCGGCAGCGGCAAAAAATACAAGGTCTGCTGCGGCGCAAGGGAATAAGTCCTTCGCCCGACTGCTGCTCAAATAACCGTTCAGAAAAAGGAGGCGGGAAGCAAGTGGGCTTCGGTTATCTGTTTTTCGGATTTCTTATGATGATCGAACTGGGCGTTGCCACCTCGGTCACTCATTCGATCGGCGTTGATCTTTTTCCCGATCTTGCGGGCTATTTTCTCATGCTGACGGCAGCCTGCCGTCTGACGCCTTACGGCAAGGGCTTTTCGCGCTTTCGTGTGGCGCTCTACCCCCTTCTTGCCGTCGGCGGCGTGACCTATCTTGCGGGTATTCTCTCGGTCTTTCCTCTGCCGCACGCCCCTCTCGCCACCGTCCTTACCGTTACGAAGGCTCTTTCGCTCGTTTTACAGCCGATCGCCTTCTTCTTCCTGTTTGCGGGCGTTGCCTCGCTTGCTCTTGAGGTCGAGCTGCCGAGGATCGCGTCTTCGGCAAGACGCGTTACCGTCTTCGGTGCGATGTATTATTTCTGTCAGATCGCTTTTCTCCTTGTCGATACGCTCCCATTCAAGCTGAATGGGACGGTTGACAGCGTGATAGGCTATGTTCTTGCCGTTGCGTGGCTTATCTTTGTCATCTGCGCCGAGATCGTTCTCTTCAAGTGCTATATGTTCATCTGCTACGAGGGTGAGGAGCAGATCTCGCCCCAGGATACGGTGAACCCTCTCGGCAAATTTCTGAATAAATTCAAGAAAGGAAAGGGCGACTGAGGTCGCTTGGAACAGGTGCTATGAAGCTTGGCTTTCTTATTGCCGGTCTTATCTTTCTCTTTAATCCGCACGTAGCGATCATCGACGTCCTGCCCGACGCTATCGGCTACGGCTTGATCCTTTACGGTATTCTGCCCGTTTCGCGCGTCGATCCCTATTTCTCCGACTCGGCGCGTCGCTTCCGCTATCTTGCCGTTACCGGGCTTGTGAAGCTCGCTGCCATCTATCTTTACAGCCTCGTATCGAGTGATGAGATGCTCTTCATCCTGATTGCCTCCATGCTTTTCGGCACGCTTGAGATCTTTTTTGGCATCGGTGCGTGGAAAGACCTCTTCGAGGGAGTGGAAAATCACGCGCTCCGCGAGGAAAATCCCGCTGTTTTTACCCATCTTAAACGTGTGCGACTCTTCACGCTGATCTTTACGGTGGTAAAGCCCGTGATGGCCGTTCTGCCCGATCTGACGCTGCTTGATAACGGTCAGTACGGCGAGATCACCGCAACCGGCATTAAGTCGCTGCAAGCATACCGCGGCGTGTTCACGGTGTTATCGGTTGTGATCGTGGCGGTCGTCGGCATCGTATGGCTTGCCTTAGCCATCGGCTATTTCCGTGGCATCAGAAAGGATAAGGCGTATCTTGACAGAGTGAACGCCGTGTCGGGACGCTATTTTCTCGATGAAAAAAAGGTCAGATATCAGTCGCTCATGCTCTCTTTGACGCTGATCTTCTACGCGTTGATCTTCTGCCTTGAATTCAAGGTCGAGGGCTACAGCCTTCTGCCGCCCATGATCGGCGGAGTTTTGTTCCTCGCCTTCTTCCTGCTCCGCGCAAAGCAGCTCGGCAGGGTGGGCAAATGGGGCATCGTTTCATCCTCGGCATATCTCTGTCTCTCGCTGGCAGGCTGGATACTCGGCATTCTTTTTGCCGACCGCTATTACATAGAAGATGTGGGCGGCGGCTTTTCAGATGTCATTCTCTCGCAGATCGACCGCTATTTCAAGGTGTTTGACAGGCTTCTCGGCATTAACGTCATCGTGCTTCTCTCTCAGGTCGCGCTGGCAGGCGTGCTCGTCTGTCTCTTCCTCTGGCTGAAGGGCGTGATAGCAAGCGATACGGGCGTTGTTGAAAGTCTTATTTCCGAAAAGGACAAAACCGACGCCATGCGCGAGCACGAGGCAGCCTCCGACCGCGCGATCAAGCGCGGTCTATACACCCGACTGCCCGCTTTCCTGGCGCTTGGCGGTCTGACGGTCACCTACTCCGCTCTTTTCCCGCTTCTGCAGGTCTACTTCCAGGGCTTTTTCACGGTCGATCTTATTGCTCGCGCCGTCTTCGTCATCTACGCGCTTCTCACCGTCGGTAAGATCAGGTCGGCGGTCAAGGTGAAGTACGGTCGGGATTTTGACGAATAAGCATGTTCACCCCAAAACCATCGGCAAACAGCCCCTTACCGAAAGGAAACATTTAACTTTATGGAAACCGAACGCAGTATGAAACGTGCTCTCTCGGTGCAGGATATCTCCTGCTTCGGCAGATGCTCACTCACCGTAGCGCTCCCCGTGTTGTCTGCCATGGGCATCGAGACCGCTATTTTACCCACAGCCATTCTCTCCACCCACACGGGTGGCTTCAAGGGCTTTACCTTCCGTGACCTGACGAAGGAGATCATCCCTATCACCGAGCACTGGAAAAAAGAGGGCATTTCCTTCGATTCGATCGGCACGGGCTATCTCGGCTCAGACGAGCAGATCGCGCTCATCTCGAAGATCTTTGACGATTTCGGCAAGGATGCGCTGGTCTTCGTCGATCCCGTGATGGCCGATCACGGCAAGCTGTACACGGGCTTTGCACCCGATTTTCCGCAGAAAATGGCAACGCTCTGCCAAAAAGCCGATATCATTGTACCCAATCTCACCGAGGCAACGCTGATGCTCGGTGAGGACTATATTCCATCGGGCTATGACGAGTCCTATATTCACGGTCTGCTTTGCCGTCTGACAAAGACGCTGGGCTGTCCTCGTGCCGTGCTTACCGGCGTTATCTACGAGCCGACGAAGCAGGGGGCAGTTGCCTACGACGCGCGTGAAGACAGATTTTACGAATATTTTGCCGAAAACCTGCCCGTTGCCTTCCACGGCACGGGAGACGTCTTTTCCTCTTCGCTCTGCGGCGCGCTGACGCTTGGGCTGGAGCTTGAAAAGGCACTCGGCATCGCCGTTGAGTTTACCGTTGCCGCCATCAAAAACACGATGGGCAGTGAGAAGACTTATTGGTACGGCGTAAACTTTGAAAAAGGTCTTGCCGACCTCGGAAAGGCCGTAAAGCCTGAATAAAATCGCTTTTTGATCGCTAGAAGCACCGAAGTCTCTCAAAAAAAGGAGGTCGTGGCGTGACAGTTTTATACGAGGATTCTGCGCTTATCGTCTGCGAAAAGCCGATCGGCCTTCTTTCACAAAAGGGTAAAGAGGGCGAAGAGACTATGCTGACGCGTCTTGATGCCCATTTTGCCCAAAAAGGGGAGTCTGCGCGCGCCTTTGTGCTTCACCGACTTGACCGCGAGGTGGGCGGCGTGATGGTGTATGCCAAAAACGCACAGTCTGCCGCCGGGATATCGGCGCAGATCGCGTCGGGCGACATGGAGAAGACCTATCTTGCCGTATGTCACGGCGACGTGACTGCCTCACTCGGCGAGCAAGGCAGGCTGGTCGATCTTCTGTTTCACGATGCATCAAAAAACAAAAGCTACGTGACAAAGCGTCTTCGTCGGGGCGTGAAGGAGGCAAGGCTTACTTATCGCCTGCTCGGCAGAAACAAAAGCAAAGAGGACAGCCTCTCCCTTCTGCGCGTAACGCTTGAGACGGGGCGCACACATCAGATACGCGTGCAATTGTCCTCGCGCGGGCACTCGCTTGTAGGCGATGCGCGTTACGGCAGCCGAGAGCGCGGGGCAGAGCTCGCTCTTTTTTCGCAGGAAATCGCCTTCCGCCATCCAATAGGCGGAAAGCAGATGAGATTTTCATTGACGATACCCAAAGGCTATCCCTGGGACCTCTTTGACGAGGAGAAGGCTTTATGAAACGGTGCTGTATTTTCGGTGCAGGGGAATATCACGGCGAGGGACGCCCTTTTGTCAAGGATGCGTTTGTCATCGCCGCTGACGGTGGACTTCGCTATCTTGCGGCGGAGAGGATCACGCCCGACCTTGCTGTGGGTGACTTTGATTCGCTGAAGAAGCCTCCTGAGGGCATTCCCGTTCTGCGCTACCCAAAAGAAAAGGATGAGACGGATATGGCGCTTGCCGTTACGGAGGCACTTGCACGCGGCTGCGAGGAGATCTTTATCTTCGGCGGCATGGGCGGCAGGCTTGACCACACGATTGCGAATATGGCGCTTCTTCTGTCGCTTGCCAAAAAGCGACTGCCCGCCTATCTTGTGGGGGACACGGGTGTGGTCACCGCGCTCGGCCCTGACGAGACGCTTATCTTTAATGCCGATTGTGAAGGGGTACTGTCGGTCTTTTCCGCCACCGAAGCGGCAAAGGGCGTGACCCTTTCCGGCTTCTTCTATCCGCTTGAAGGGGCGGATCTTCATCACGATACGCCGCTTGGCGTCAGCAACGAATTTATCGGCGAGGAGGCTTTCGTATCTCTCGAGGAGGGCTTGCTTTTTCTCATGTGGGAGGAGTACGGCAATCCGCTTCCTACGCGCAGGGGGCGCGTGAAGGGGGATAAAGGATAGAGCATGAACAGAAGGATTAAAGGAATCATATTCGATCTCGACGGTACGCTTCTCTTATCCATGCACGTCTGGAGAAGCTTTGGCTCACAGTACTTAAAGCGACAGGGCGTCACACCCGATCCCGACGCCGATTCAATCATCCTGACAAGTACAGTGGAGGAGGCGGCAGACTATTTTCACCGTCGCTACGGTCTTTCGGCAACGCCCGAAGAGATCGTTTTATCGGTCAACAACGAGCTTCAGGAGCAGTATCACAGGATCCTTGGCCCGAAGCCGGGGGTGCTTGAGCTGCTTGAGGGTCTTCGCAGCAAGGGGATCAAAATGATCGCCGCGACGGCAACTGACCGCTATCTCATCGAGCCATGTATCAAGCGGTGCGGCATATACGACTATCTTGAGGATCTTCTGACCTGCCCCGAGGTAGGGGAGGGCAAATCAAAGCCGACCATCTATCGACTTGCCGCCGAAAAGCTCGGTCTTGACAAGAGTGAGATCGCCGTGTTCGAGGACGCGCTTTACGCCGCTGTGACGGCGAAAAAGGATGGCTTTTTTCTCGTTGGCATTTACGACGATTCAATGAAGGATCACCAGGAGGAGATCAAAGCGCTTGCCGATCTCTACGTTCCCGACTATCTGTCGGTTGACGTGGTGAAGGCGCTTGCCTGAACGGGCTCTTGTATCCGCAATTTCGTGCGGCTGTTTTGTTCCTGTCTTTCGGGGAAAGGCGCTTTTCAATAGCAGAGTGCCACATAACGAAGGCTGAAAAAGCACTTATGATAACGAACAGACCGTTTGTCATAAGTGCTTTTGTGTTGCTTTTTTGCTTTGTGTCGCTCCATTTTCAAAGGAGATTCCCGCGAGCTTGTCCCGCTACCTCTCATCTGCCGAAAGCTGATACGCACCCCGCGCCCAGAGGATCCATTTGGAGCGGTCAAGCGGATTCACGCCGCGCCGCGGGCTGACATGCTCAAGTCCGTCGTGACATTCGCGGTAGCCGTAAAAGGATGTGGCGACGACAGCTTTGCCGGAGGACATGGAGGCAAGGCCCGTCGGAAACTCCATCGAGGTCGCGGCGGGGACGATGGCTTCCAGAGAGACCGTGTCACCCGTGAAAACAGGGGTGTCGTACTCGCCGCCCATACGCGCGATGTCGTTGATGATCCTGCCGTAGAGGTCGGCGGGGGCGATGATACGCATCGAAAGAAGCGGCTCAAGAAGGGTAGAGCCGAGCGATTGCATACCGTTCATGAACGCCATCGGGGTACAGACGAAGAAATCGAGTGGGTGAGTGTGAACGGTGTGGTGCTGACCGCCGACAAGCGTGCATTTGAAGTCGGTGACCTCCCAGCCGTAAAGCCCTTGCTCAAGACAGCGGTTGAAGGAGGTGCGGATATGCGTCTGATAGCGGTAGAAGCACTGATTGGAGGGAAGCCTGCCGTGGTAGCTGACACCGTAGCCGCGCGGCATCGGCTCGAATTTGAACTGCACGACTGCCCAGCAGGGCTTTGGCATGGTGTAATCGGCGTAGGCGAAGCCTGCCGTGGAAGGGGTTTCCTTATAGATCACGGTGGGCGGCGAGAAGCTTGCCGCGAGGTTATAGCGCTCCCGGAGCAGGCTGTCAATGACCTCGACCTGTATTTTGCCCGTGGTGTTGATGACGATCTCCTTCTGACCGTTTTCCCACTTGGCATCCATGTAGGGCTCTTCGTCCGAAAGCTGCATCAAAGCCTCGGCAAGGCGGGGAATGGCTTCGGAGTCACTCTCCTGCGGCGTGACCTGCACGCGCAGAAAGGGCGTTGCGAGCTTGTAGGTGTCGGAAAGGGCTAAAGAGCCGATGAAATGCCCCGCTTTTGCCGAGTGAAGACCGCAAAGCGCGGCGATATCGCCCGCGTTTACCTCGCCCGCATCGGTGAATCGGCTGCCCACGAATTTGCGGATCTGCGAGACCTTTTCACGCGGATTGGACTTTTCCTCAAGCTCTACTGCCGCGTTGTCGTCCACAATGGGGGCGTCTTTTCCGACGGGCGGCAGAATATCAAGCTCGTCACGGTTAACGATCTTGCCTCCGAACAGGCGCACGTGAGCCAGCTTGCCCATGGTTTTGTCATGCTCGATCTTGAAGATCACGCCGCAAAGGGAATCCGTGGCGCGGCGGGAAGAAGAGGGCATATAGGCGGTCATGAACTCAAGCAGGGCGTCAACGCCCACACCGAGCTTTGCCGAGCCTTGAAGGATCGGAAGAAGGCGGCAAGCGGCGACGTTTTCCTTTAAGAGCGCTTCGGCACGCCCATGAGGAAGGGCTTCGTCCGACAAAAACGCCTCCTCGGCTTCGCTTGA
>CAZYFC010000066.1:0-8397 GCA_964646715.1 uncultured Lachnospiraceae bacterium | reverse complement strand
CCTCGGTGACCTTCAAGGGCGTGCATTACGAGATCATCGTCTCGGTGGTCGGCGTAACATGGATGAACCAGACCACCGATTACGCAGGCCCCGGCGAAAAGATCGGTCTTTACATAGAGCCCGATGCGATTCACATTATGAAAAAATCCGAATTCTCCAATATGTTTGGAGACTATTCGACCTACAGTGAGGAAATGGAGCATCTCTCCGACCTTACAGAGGAGGACGAATAAAGGGAATGGAGAAAATACTCGTTTTTTTCAAAAGGGTATGGGGCGGCATCGCCGGCTTTTTCAAAAGGCTTGGCGTGAGAGTGACGGCAGGCCCGTATCTTCTCTGGTCGATCCTCTTTATTCTTGCACCGCTTCTCTTTGTGGCGTATTATTCCTTCACCGATAAGGAGGGGAACTTCACCCTTGCCAATTTCGCGTCTCTTGCAACGGTGGAATATGCGGAGATCTTTTTGCGCTCCGCCTGCTTTGCCTTTCTTGCCACGGTGATCTGCTTGGTGCTTGCCTATCCCATTGCCTATTTTATCAGCAAGACCTCTCCCAGGACGCAGAAGATCCTCATGGTGCTCGTTATGCTTCCCATGTGGATGAACTTCTTGATCCGCACCTATTCCTGGATGGCGATCCTCGAGGATACCGGCCTTATCAACTCCTTCCTCGGGCTGTTCGGTATCGGTCCTGTGCATATGATCAATACGGCGGGCGCGGTCATTCTCGGCATGGTGTATAACTTCCTGCCCTATATGATCCTGCCGATCTATACCTCGCTGTCCAAGCTCGATCCACGACTTGTCGAAGCGTCGGCTGACCTCGGCTGTAACCCCATGCGCACCATGCTGCAGGTCATTCTGCCCCTTTCCCGCTCGGGCGTTATTTCGGGCATTACGATGGTCTTCGTTCACTAGATCAGAACCTTCTATATCTCTCAGAAGCTGGGAGGCGGCAACTTCGACCTCATCGGTGATACCATTGAGCGACAGTTCCAGACCGCGTATAACTATAATCTCGGCTCGGCGATCTCCTTTGTGCTCATGATCCTGATCATCGTTTCAATGACGATCATGAACCGTTTCGGAGACGAGGAAGGGGGTATGGTGGTATGAAGACGGCCAAGACATTGAATAAGATCTATTCGATCCTCATCTTCATCTTCCTCTATGCGCCGATCGCGGTGCTGATCCTTTTCTCCTTCAACGATTCAAACAGTACAGGCGTGTTTACAGGCTTTTCGCTGCACTGGTATCAGGTGCTTCTGAAGGACACCGTGACGCTCAACGCGTTGAAAAATACGCTGATCCTCGCCATCTCCTCCTCTTCCGTGGCGACTCTCATCGGCACGGCAGCGGCTGTCGGCATCGACAAAATGAAGAACAAATACGTCAAGGGTGCGATCAACACCGTGACGAATATCCCCATGATGAACCCCGATATCGTCACCGGTATCTCGATGATGCTGCTCTTCGTTTTCGTGGGCACGCTGCTCAATCTGTCACACAATCTTTCCTTCTGGACGGTGTTTATCGCGCACGTTACTTTTAACCTGCCCTATGTGATTCTGAACGTATTGCCAAAGCTCCGTCAGATGGACAGGCATTTGCCCGAGGCCGCCCTCGACCTCGGCTGTACGCCGATGCAATCCTTCTTCAAGGTGGAGCTGCCTGCCATTATGCCGGGCATCATCTCGGGCCTTATCATGGCGTTTACGCTCTCGATTGACGACTTCGTGATCAGCTATTTCACGGTAGGCAACGGTTTTGAAACACTGCCCATCCGTATCTATTCGATGACCAAAAAGCGCGTGACCCCCGATATGTACGCACTTTCCACCTTCATTTTCATCGCGATCCTCGCGCTCCTCCTTCTCTCCAATTTCGTCGGGGAAAGAGACGGCAGCAAACGCCGCGAAAAAAAGAGCCGCAAGAAAGTGAGGAATGCAAAATGAAAAAGACCGTTTCGATCCTTCTTCTGCTTGCACTCGTTTTGTCTGCCCTTTTCGTCTTTTCCTCCTGCGGTCAGCGCACTGAAAAGATCGTTCTGAACGTATATAACTGGGGTGAGTATATCTCGGACGGCTCGGAGGGTTCCTTCGACGTCAACGCCGAATTTGAGAAGTATTATTTCGAGACCTACGGCGTGGAGATGACGGTCAACTACACCACCTACGCCAGCAACGAGGATCTCTATGCCAAGCTGAAAAGCGGCGCGGCGGGGTACGACGTCATTATCCCCTCCGACTACATGATTCAGCGCATGATAGAAGAGGATATGCTTCAAAAGCTCACGAAAAACGAGGATGGAAGCTTCACAAATATCACAAACTATCAGTATATTGACGAGGACTGCTGCGGATTGCCCTACGATCCGACTGAGGAATACACCGTGCCGTATACCTACGGCATGGTCGGTATCATCTACAACACGAAGGTCGTGGATGAAGAGGATATCGGCGGATGGGATCTTCTCTGGAACAAGAAGTATCAGGGGCAGATCCTGCAGTTCAATAACTCGCGCGATGCCTTCGGCACGGCAATGTATATGCTCGGCATCGACGTCAATACGACCGATATGACCGAATGGAAAGCGGCGCTTGACAAGCTGGTCGAGCAGAAGCCTCTCGTGCAGAGCTACGTTATGGACGAGATCTATAATAAAATGGAGAGCACGGAAGCCGCCATTTCCACCTACTATGCGGGCGACTATCTCTCGATGCTTGAAAACAACCCCGACCTAGGTTTCTATTATCCGAAAAACGAAAACGGCGAACACGTTACGAACATCTTTGTCGATGC
Organism: uncultured Lachnospiraceae bacterium; assembly: GCA_964646715.1. Classification (GTDB taxonomy): domain Bacteria; phylum Bacillota; class Clostridia; order Oscillospirales; family CAG-272; genus RGIG1993. Next base: position 5,597 of record CAZYFC010000066.1, on the reverse strand, counting down.
TATGTGCATCCCGAAGGGCTGCAGCAATCAGGAGGCGGCAGAGCGTTATATCAACTATATGCTCTCACCGGAAGCCGCAATCGCCAATGCCGAATATATCTACTATGCATCGCCCAACAGCCTCGTGTACACCGATCCCGATTACCGCGAGTATATCGGAGAAGAAGGCATCGCGATGCTCTATCCCGAAGAGATCGATTTCCGAACGACCTACGAGAACTATGCCTATGAGAATCTCGGCGCTGAGACCTTGCAGTCGGTGAACGACCTCTGGGAACAATTGAAGATCGATTCTTCGACGCTTGGTAACGGTGTGTATATCACCTGTGCCGTGCTTGCCATTTTGCTCATGGCGTACGGCGTCTTCTCTTACGTCATGAAGATTCGCAGAAGACGCTATTATTGGTAAAGTGAATTGGGTGTGTTTTTTTGAAAGACGCACCCAATCTTCATACGATCATTTTCAAGAAAAGGAGCTTTGACCATGGCAAATCCCATTATTAAGATAAGTATTAATAATTACGGTGTTATCACTGCCGAGCTTTATCCCGAAAAAGCCCCCATCACCGTCGGGAATTTCCTGAAGCTTGCTCAGAGCGGCTTCTATACGGGGCTGATCTTTCACCGCGTGATCAAGGGCTTTATGATCCAGGGCGGCGGCTTTGATAGCTCCTTCAGCCAGAAAAAGGCCGCTTCTATTAAGGGTGAATTTATGAGAAACGGTGTTGCCAACGACCTGAAGCACGAAAGAGGCGTTCTCTCGATGGCACGCACCTCTGTTCCCGATTCCGCGTCCTCGCAGTTCTTTATCATGCACAAGGATTCGCCCTTCCTTGACGGGCAGTACGCCGCGTTCGGTAAGGTGACCGACGGCATTGAGGTGGTCGATAAGATCGCGTCGGGTCGCACCACGAGCTACGGCTTCTACGACGACGTGCCTGTTGAGGCGGTTGTGATCGAAAGCGTGACGGTTGAGGCATGAGCGTAAGGCTCGGTGTTATCGGCACGAACTTCGTCAGCGATTGGCTCTCGGAGGCGGTGACTTTGACCGATGGGATCACGCTTGACGCGGTCTACTCAAGAAAGACCGGGACGGGCGAGGCGTTTGCAAAAAAGCACGCTGTTTCGAAGGTCTTCACCTCGCTCGATGCGTTTTTGTCCTCGGGAATCGATGCAGTCTATATCGCAAGTCCCAGCTATCTTCACGCTTCGCACGCGATGGCGTCCCTGGAAGGCGGGCTTCACGTTCTGTGCGAAAAGCCGCTTGTCATGTGTGGCAAGGACTACCGCGCTCTCTCCGACAAGGCGAACGAAAAGGGCGTTGTTTTCATGGAGGCCATGCGTCCTGCACACGATCCCGTGTTTTGGACGGTGAAGGAATCACTTGAAACGCTTGGTGCTATCCGCCGCGTGTCCTTTGAATACTGTCAGTATTCCTCGCGTTACGACCGCTTTTTGTCGGGCGAGGTGCTGAATGCATTTACGCCCGCAATTTCCGGCGGAGCGCTCTTTGATATCGGTATCTATCCGCTTTTCTGGTGTACCGCGCTTTTCGGCAAGCCGAAGACGGTGAAGGCTTCTTCTACCTTCCTTGCAAACGGCTTTGAAGGCGGCGGCACGCTACTTCTCGATTATGGATCCTTCCAGGCAACGGTGACCTATTCAAAGATCTGCGATTCGGTTACGCCGTCGGTCATCATGGGGGAAAAAGGGGCTTTGACGGTCGATAAATTGACCTCTCCCACCGAGATCCGCGTCTATCCTCGAAAAAAGGAGGCAAGGGTGCTTGACTGTACGTCCGTACCGAACAACCTGATATACGAGGTGCGCGATTTTGTATCGCTGATCGAAGGTGGCGAGGATCGCTTTGCTCCTCTTACCAAAACGCTCTACGAAACGCTTGATATGGCGCTTTTTGCGGCAGGCATCACGGTGTATCCGACTTACCCAAACAAATAAGAAAGTATGGAGGCGTTCTTCCTATGTCCGACGAGGGCAGGGGAGGAACGCTTTTTTCGTATACGCAGAAGGGGGAGGGGTATACTAGATAAAAATCGAAAGGAAGGTTTTGGTATGAAAAAATACAAATGTACGGTCTGCGGCGCGGTGTTTGAGTGCCCTGACGGCGAGGAGCCGATCTGTCCCGCGTGTCACGCCAAGGGGGATCCGATCGAGCTTCTGAAGGAGGGAAGCGGCACGGTTTATGCAGGCACACAGACTGAAAGGAATCTTGAGATCGCCCTGGCCGGCGAGTCTGCGGCAACCAACAAGTACACCTATTTTGCGTCCGTGGCACGCAAGGAGGGCTACGAGGCGATCGCTGCGATCTTCAACGAGACGGCAGAAAACGAGCGGGCGCACGCCAAGATCTGGCTGAAGGAGCTTGGCGGCATTGCCAACACCGAGGGCAATCTGAAGGCTGCTGCCGAGGGTGAGCACTACGAATGGACCGATATGTACAAGACCTTTGCCGAGGTGGCCGAACAAGAGGGCTTTTCTCAGCTTGCAGCAAAATTCCGCGGCGTTGCCGCTATTGAAAAGCGGCATGAAGAGCGTTACCGCCGGCTTCTCGCCGACGTGGAGGCCTCCGAGGTCTTCCAAAAGAGCTCGGTCAAGGTGTGGGAATGCCGCAACTGCGGTCATATCGTCGTCGGCATGGCGCCTCCCGCACTTTGCCCTGTTTGCGATCATCCGCAAGGCTATTTTGAAGCGACACAGATCCCGCCGAGCAGTGTAAACGCACAGTAAGCCTTGCCCTCTGCCGAGCCGCACCCTTCACTTCTCCCTTGTCGGCACATATACTGCCGATAAGGGATGGTATCCCGAAGTGAAACAAGGATTGCGGATAATACCGCTCGGTAGTAAAAATGCTAGAGACCATTTCGATCATCCTCCTCCCCTTCGTGGGGACGGTTTTGGGTGCTTCCTGCGTGTTTTTTACGAGAAGCACGCTTTCTCGCGGCGTTGAGGCTGCTCTTTCCGGGCTATCGGCGGGCGTAATGATGGCGGCATCAGTCTTCGGCCTCCTGCTTCCCGCCATTGAAGCGTCGTCACAATGGGGCTTTTTCGCCTCGATCCCTCCTCTGATCGGGCTTTTTTGCGGCTTTTTCTTTCTCCTTCTTGCCAATCGCTTTGCCGATAGACTTTTTTTGTCCTCGAAGAAAGGGCGTGATGTATCGGATAAAAAGCGCTCGGTCTTTTTGCTCGTGCTCGCCGTTACGGTTCACAATCTGCCCGAAGGGATGGCAGTGGGCGCCTCACTTGCAGGGCTTCTTACAAAAGATGCGGGCGTTACCTTCGCAGGGATTTTTGCTCTTTCCCTCGGTATTGCAATACAAAATTTTCCGGAAGGGGCAATCGTCTCTCTGCCGCTTCGTGCAAGCGGTCAGAAAAAGGGAAGGGCGTGTCTTTTCGGTATGCTTTCCGGTGCGGTTGAGCCGATCAGCGCGTGTCTGACGCTGTTTGCCGCACGCTTCGTGCAGCCCTTCATGCCTTATCTGCTCGGCTTTGCTGCAGGGGCGATGCTTTCGGTCGTTCTGACCGAGCTGATCCCACACACCGAGGGCAGGCGTGAGAATACGCTCGGTGTACTCTTTTTTGCCTGCGGCTTCGCCCTCATGACCTTTCTCGATGTCGCGTTGGGCTGACGGAGCTCTGAAAAGCAACGTATCAAAAAACGCCCCTGATACGACGGTCGGGGGCGTTTGAGGGTATATTGGCATGGAATTATTGTCTGATCTTTTCGGTGAGGACGACGGTGGCCCAAAGAAGAGCAATATAGACGGCGAGAAAAAGACTGTGCGGATAGATGCAGGTGGCCCCCACGGTATACAGCTCGCTTGCGATCAGTACCGAATGCGAGAAGGGAAGCAGATTGACGAACTTCGCAAAGCCGCCCGAAAAGGCCGAAAGCGGCATGAAGATACCGCCAAGTATACCTGTCAGTGAGACGACGATCGAGTTGATCGGACCCGTCTGTTTCTCATTCTTACAGAGCACGCCGAGCAGGATGCCGAGCGAGAGGTAGAAGAGCGCAGAGGGAAGAAGATAGACGAGTGCGAGAGGAAGGCGGTAGTCAAGCGGCATTTTGAAGGCAAGTGCGATGAGGAAGAAAAGAAACGTCTGCAAAATGACCACGATGAGTCCCGAAAAAAGAAAGCTAAGCAGATAGGTCGTTCTGCAAATGGGCGAAATGACGATTCGCTTCAGGAAGGAGCTGTTCTTGTCGCTCGCGATGTTCATGGCCAGAAACATGCCCGTGAAGGCGTAGCCGAATACGCAGATGCCCATCGCGTAGTTTTCGATCTTGAAATTGTCGGGGGCGGTGGGGGTGCTTTGGAAGATGATCTGCATGAAGATCAGCATGACGACAGGGAAGGCGATACAGAAGACGCCTGCAAGGGGATCGCGCAGCATCTCCCTGATATTGCGTTTTGTTAGCACAAATACTTTTTTCATCAGGTCACCTCCTCAGAAAGCGAAAGAAAGGCGCTTTCCAGCGAAGCCTCGCCTGTTGCGGCAAGCAGCTCGTCAAGAGTACCGACTGCCTTGATCCTGCCGCGGCTGATGATGGCAATGCGGTCGGTGAGCGCTTCTACTTCTTCGAGATAGTGCGTGGTGAGGAAGATCGTCATACTGCTTTTCAGGCGCTTGATCATCTCCCACAAAAGGCGACGTGCCTTAATGTCAAGTCCGAGCGTCGGCTCGTCAAGAAAGAGGATCTTCGGCTTCGTGATCACGGCAAGGGCGAGCGATAGGCGCTTGCACTGTCCACCACTCAGCTTTTTCGCAAGCACCGCTCTTTTTTCGGTAAGGCCAAAGTCTGAGAGAGTGCTCTCTATCGCCGCGTCTTTGTCGGGAATGGCGTAAAGGTCGGCGATCAGCGAAAGATTCTCGTATACGGTGAGATTTTTTGCCACCGCAATCTCCTGCGGCGAGACGTTGATCAGCTTTTTGATGGCAAGCGTGTCGCTCTTCAGATCGTGACCGTTGATCGAAACACTGCCCGAGGTCGGTGCCAGCACGGTGGTGAGAATATTGATCAGCGTCGTTTTGCCCGCGCCGTTGAAGCCGAGCAGAGCAAAGCATTCATTATCCTTGACGGAGAGTGAAACGCCGTCAAGCGCCGTCAGCTTGCCGTAGGTCTTCGTGAGATTTTTGATCTCAATCATCGGTCTTTTCCTCCGTCTTTGCTTGGAAGATCGCCGTAGCGAACTGCAGGTAGTCGTCGTATTTAGCAATCGCAATGCCTCGCTCTGAATCGCCGAGAAGGATCAGCGTGTCGCCTGTTTTGATGTCAAAGACCTCGCGCGCCTGCTTGGGAATCGAGATCTGTCCCTTGTCGCTGACCTTGACCGTCCATATGAATTTGTCCTGCTTGGGCATAGGGCTCTCCTTTCTTATTTTTCTTACTTTTCTTACTGAATTGTAGCATAAATTTGAAAAGAAGTCAAGAGATATGAGAAAACAAAAGAAAAACAACCTAAACCGAATAAATCGATTTAGGTTGCGTTTGGTGACCCGTACGGGAGAGCGACTAGAGCAAACCCATGGCTTTGCTCAGCGATTTTGCTATTTAGGCTATCGCCTAAATTTTG
>CAZYFC010000065.1:3962-8445 GCA_964646715.1 uncultured Lachnospiraceae bacterium | reverse complement strand
AATAACGTTTGTTTGTGGTATAATGTTTCATGAAGTGATTGAGTCCTTTCTGTTGATTTGGATTGTGGTGAATCTATTTTAACAGAACTCAATCACTTTTTCTATTCTTTTTTTGTTTTCGGTCTCACATCTATTGTAACACAACAATGAAAAAATCTTTATTTTTGCAAAACTGTTGAAAAAGTCGACCGGATATGGTAAAATATACAATAGGATATTATAATTATGGAGGTGACGGCGTGCAGATCGTCAAAATCGAAGCGGGCGACGTATTGCACATGAAGAAGAAGCATCCTTGCGGCGCGCAAGACTTCACCGTTCTGCGTGTCGGCTCAGACCTTCGCATTCGCTGTAACGGTTGCGGGCACGATGTGACCGTGCCGCGCGAAAAGCTCGAAAAAAACATCAAAAAAGTGATATCAATGAAAGGTAGCCAAAATGGATAATCAGCATTCCGGGAAGCAAAAATCGGAAGAAGCGATCAAGACCTCTTCCGCAAAAAAGAAAAGCGGCAAAAAAAAGTGGACTGACAACGCCTTTTTCAACAAGGTAAAGGAACTCTGGCACCGCCTTGCCGAAACCGCCTTCGGCAAAAGGGCGGGCGCACATTTTCAAAAACACGGGTATCTCTACTTCTCCTTCTTCATTCCCTCTCTTCTCTTCTTCTTTGTATTCATCCTGCAGCGCACCTATCCTTTTGGCAACAGCTCGGTACTTGTACTCGACCTGAACGGTCAGTATGTCTATTTCTTTGAAGCCCTGCGCCGCGCGATCTACGGTGACGCCTCGCTTCTCTATTCATGGTCAGGCACGCTGGGCAACGAGTTTATCGGCAACTACGCTTACTATCTCGCAAGCCCTCTCTCCTATCTCGTCGCGCTCTTTCCCAAGCACGCCATGACCGAATTTCTGCTTTTCCTCGAGCTTCTGAAGTGTGGACTTTGCGGCCTCACGATGGCGCTCTATCTGCGCAAGACGCGTCCTCTGGCAAACGAGATGATCACGATCAGCATCGCGATCATGTACGCCCTCTCGGCTTATGCCATCGTTATGGCACACAACACCATGTGGATCGACGCGCTCATCCTCCTGCCGCTGATCGTATTCGGCATCGAGCGCCTCGTTCTTTACGGACACTTCAAGCTCTTCATCTGTAGCTTTGCCGTAGCCCTGATGTCCAATTTCTACATCGGTTACATGCTCTGCTTCTTCGTGTTCATTTATTTCTTCTATTACTATATCTTCGCCTCTCACAGAAAAAGCACCCAGTGTGTGATCGTTGACGAGGGCGGCAACAATTTCATCAACGAGCGTTTCCATTTTGGCAAGAGCTTTCTGCGTATAGCAGGTGCGTCAGTCATTGCGCTTCTCATTGCCTGTGCGATCATTCTTCCCACTTACTACTCGCTGACGCTCGGTAAGACCACCTTCTCTACCACTGATTGGAACTTCGTTCTCTTTGAAACCCCCGAATCGGACAACCTCTTCTTCAAGTTCACCCCCATCGACTTCATCTCCAAGCTCTTTATCGGCTCTTATGACAGCGTGCGCCGTTCAGGTTTTCCCTTTATCTACTGCGGTATGTTCACGCTGATCCTCGTGCCTGTCTACTTTATTTCCAAACGCGTCACTTTGCGCCAGAAGATAGGCGCGGCGGCGATCTTGACCGTCCTCTTCTTGCTGATGATCGTCTCGCCGCTTGACCTTATCATGCACGGCTTCCAGGAGCCCAACTGGCTGAACTACCGTTACAGCTTCGTCTTCAGCTTTATGATGCTCGTCTTCGCGCACCGAGGACTTGAACTGCTTCACACCGTCAAATTCAAGAAGACCGTCATCGTCGCCTCGGTTTGGGTAGCCCTCGTCACGGTCTGTTCGTTCTTCACGAAAACGAGACTCTTTATTGAAGCCGATGACAACGAAGAATTCATCCGCCGTCTCGTTGTGTTCATTCTCGCCCCGATCGTCTGTCTGGTCGTATACGAGATCCTGCACTACCTGCTTCTTCAGGACCGCCTGCGCGCCGCCGCAAGAAACTCGCTCATCTCCACCGCTGCCGTGATCATCTGTATCGAGATGTTTGCAGGCACACTTCTCAACACGGTCGAGCTAAACGACGACGTCACCTTCTCGCCCAAGTACACTGCTGCCAATGGCAAGGGACTTGAAGGCTATAACAACTATATCGAAAAATACCGCCCGCTCTTCGAGGCTATTCAGGCATCAGACGACAGCTTCTACCGCATGGAGAAGGACAATGTTCGCAAATACGCCGATAACCACGCCTTTGGCCTACGCGGCACGACGGGCTCGACCTCCACGTTAAATGCCAAGACCATCAAATTCCTGCAAAGGATCGGCTATCTCAGCCAATCGAATATCAGCAGTAATAAGGGTGCGACCTCGGTCGGAAACACACTTCTCGGCATCAGGTATTACGTTACGACGAGTAACGGTAACGAGGCGGCAACTGACTATTACCTCACCCCCTATCCGGTTCTCATTGAGGGTAGTGACACCTCTTCCTACGAATACAACTATGCTGAGGGCAAATCCCTTTATGCCTACCTCAACGAATACGCGCTTTCGATCGCCTATGCCTCAAGCGCCGACATCAAGGACTATAATATCACCGAAAACACCTCGCCCTTCACCACGATGAATAAGCTGATCACGGCAATTCTCGGTGAGGAAGAGACGGTCGAGGTCTTCAAGGAGATCGCTTACCGCTTCGATTACGATGCGACCGCCGTAACCTATTCAAGCAGCTCCTATTCCGAGACGCTCTACGATATCTACGGCGAGCCAATTCCGAAGCTCGACAGTGACGGCAATATCCTGTACGATACAGATGGAAACGAGCTCTATCAGAAAACCACCACCAAATACCACACCTTCACGAAAAAAGCAGCTGACAGTGAGAGCGACGAAAAAATGGTGATCACCTTTACGATCACTATGCCCGACGACGTCGATGAAAACACTGAGGTGTTTTTCAAGATCCCGACGAAATATTCACGCAAATGCTCCTGGACCTTCACCACCGAAAACAGCACCGAGACAAAAAAAGGCACTTGCTTTGTTGATGAAGACAAGACGAACTGCATTCTCTCTCTCGGCACAATGGCTCCCGGTGAGACAGGAACCTTCGTTCTCACCGTAACGGGTGACGCTACCGACGGTAAGAATGACCAGCTCTATATCGACCGCGACGAAGGCAACGGTATCTTCTACTATGTTGACGAAGACCTCTACACCGACGTTATGACGCGCCTCGCAGAAGGTAATTTCGCCATCGAGGAATACACCGAATCCTCCTTCAAGGGTAGCATCACGGCAAGCGAAAACGCCACCTCTGTCTTCACGACGATTCCCTACGACAAGTATTGGGTCGTCACGGTAGACGGCGAAGAGGTCGAGACCTATATGACCTGCGCCGCCCTGCTCGGCTTTGACCTCGGCAGTGAGGGTACGCATCGCGTCACGATCACCTATCGCTCCGAGCCGCTCAACAAGGGTATCATTCTCTCAGTAGCAGGCGTTACCCTTCTGGTGCTCTGGACAACGCTCGACGTACTCATCTTCAGAAAGAAGCGCCTTGCCAAGGCAACGCTCGACTACACAGTCTTCTCAGAGGGTGACTATCAGAGCGACGAATATGACGAAGAATGCCGCGAGAAGGTTGAAAAAATGCATCGCCGCCAGGAATACCTTGAAAGCAAACGCAAAAAGAAATAAGAACACCAATCATGCAAAATACCGCCCCAACTGAGGTTGGGGCGGTATTTATATGATATTCACTTGTCAGCATCGCCGCGGCAGGCTCTTCACCTTAGAAAGCAGCCCTCAGGAGAAAGGAAGCCGGGTGGGCTTTACTTGTTGCCGCGCTTGACCTTGAGACCTGCATTTTCAGGCTTCTCAAGCTCAGCGTCAACGATTGCGAGAAGAGCCGTCGCCTTTTCACCGAAGGTTTCGTCGTTCTTGCACTTGGTAAACCATCTGGCAGCGTCAACGATCTTCTTAGTAGTATCGATACCGTGAAGGAAGCAACCGCCAACATAATACTGCGACGGCAGATTGCCCTTGCCTGCGGCGGCAAGGAAGGCGCGGAAGGCCCAATTATACTTGTTCATAAAGAGGCATATACAGCCAAATTCATACGCCTCGTCAGCAGGCACGAGGAAAAGTGCCTCGCTCTGACTTTCAAAGCTTTCTTCAGACATGGATGCAGCCTTGGCTTGTACTTCAGCGGCAAAATCCTCAGGCATCAAGGCGATAAAACCCTCGTAGAAAGCCTTTTTGTCGGCTTCCGTCACGTCGGATACGGCAGACTTGGGCGTTGTTCGGATCGTCGTGCGCTTCTTTTCGGGTTGGTGCTTGGGCGCTTCAACCACGGGCGTCTCGGTGACGGCAGGGGCTTCAACCACAGGCGTCTCGGTGACGGCAGGGGCTTCAACCACGGGCGTCTCGGTAACGACAGGGG
>CAZYFC010000065.1:0-3862 GCA_964646715.1 uncultured Lachnospiraceae bacterium | reverse complement strand
GGCGTCTCGGTGACGGCAGGGGCTTCAACCACGGGCGTCTCGGTAACGACAGGGGCTTCCACGACCGGAACGGTCTCGACCTCGGGAAGCGAGATCTCGATCTGTGCATGATCCTCTTTGGGAGCAGTGGATACCTCAGCAGGTGTGGGTTCTTCTTCGACCTTTTCGGTCATGGGAAGCTCGTCAAGAATATCAAAGGAGATCTGAAGCACCGTCTCCGGCGAAGGCTCAGCCTTTCTGGAGCGGGATCTTCCCGCTTCGGTTATCGGCTTATTGTGATCCATATGGAGGGTAGCTCTTACCACGGTTTCGTTTCTCGTGGGCTTGATCGTCACCATCCTCCAGGCCTCTTCGTTACCGTAGAAGTAAACGTCTGTCACGGCAGAACAGTTGTCAAATGCGCCGTATTCAACCTCGTAAAGGCCTTCGGATAGACCGATCTTAGTAAGCGAACGGCAGTTGGAAAAGGTGTTCCAACGAAGCAGACCGACACCCTTACCTATCATGACCGTCTTGAGATCAAAGCACTCGGCAAAGGCCTCCTGACCGATCTCAGTCACGTTATCGCCAAGTGTCATTTCGGTAAGCGAGGTACAGCGTCTGAACGCCTCGTCACCAATCGCCGTGACAGTTTCGGGAATCGTGACCGATCTGAGCGAGCGACAACCGTAAAAGGTCTTGGCGGCAATAAAGGGGACACCGTTCGGGATAGATACCTTCTCAAGAGAGCGGCAAGCCACGAATGCATTCTTTTCAATGAGTGCTACAGTAGCCGGAATGACGACTGAAACAAGATTCTGACAGCTGTCGAACGCTCTTTCCCCAATCGTTACAACGCCCTCGGGAAGGACAACGGATACGATCGCCGCGTTATAACCGAACGCCTGACCGCCCACAATTCTGACGCCTGCAGGAACAACGACGTTCGCGTCGGTACCGGTATATTTTACTAAGGTGTTGCCTTCAATACGAAAATCATTCATACTCATAAACGACTTCTCCTTTTTTGCAAGGGAGGTGGCAGACACGCGCTACCTTGTCACGCTATATAGCTTTGTATGGGGCGCTTCCTGTTCCTTTTTCCGGCGAGACTGCCGCCAATGGATTCCCTATTTATTTTATTATACAATACCTTTTTTCAAATGTCAACAAAAAAACAGACAAAAGAATCGTTTCAGAGCAGTTTTTTTGGTCAAGAAGTGGCAGATTTCAGCTACATGGCAAATAAACTGTCAAAAAACACCGTCCGGACTCTCCCATATCTAGTGCATAGCTCCCGACGTGTACTACACCATATAGGGTGTCGCCAAACAGTTGCCTCCGAAAATGAGAATACTCCCCGAAACAGCCACATGCCGTTTCGGGGAGTATATTGTTATGCATTATTGCCGCTTGAACTCGGATCTTCGGTAACGGTAGAAGCCTTTTCGACAACGATGTCACGGTAACGTTGCATACCCGTACCTGCGGGGATCAGCTTACCGATCAGAACATTCTCCTTAAGACCGACGAGATGGTCGACCTTACCTGCGATTGCCGCCTCGGTGAGGACCTTGGTGGTCTCCTGGAAGGAAGCCGCAGAGAGGAAGGAATCAGTCATGAGGGATGCCTTGGTGATACCGAGGAGCATAGGCGATGCCACGGCAGGACGAATATCAAGCTCGCCTGCGGCAATGCGTGCGCGGATGGCGTCGTTCTTCTCTTCAAACTCGTTGATGCTGACAACAGAGCCGGAGAGCATGTCGGTGTCGCCGCTGTTTTCGATTCTCACCTTTCTCGTCATCTGACGGGCAATGACCTCGATGTGCTTGTCGTTGATCTCAACAGACTGCAAACGGTATACACGCTGGATCTCTTTGATGATATAGCTATATACCTCGTCAAGACCCTTGATCTTGGTGATGTCGGCAAGGGACATATTACCTTCAGTCAGCGCATCGCCACGAACGACAAAATCGCCTTCCTTAACGATAACTCTCGTGCCGTAAGGTACTGCATATGCTGCCTGCTCACCGTTACCCTTGTCGGTAATGATGACGTTGCGGGCACGCTTGCCGTCCTGAATGGAAACGTGACCGGTAAGCTCGGTAACGGTTGCGGTTCTCTTGGGACGGCGTGCCTCAAAGAGCTCTTCGACACGGGGAAGACCCTGGGTAATATCCGATCCCGCGACACCGCCCGAGTGGAAGGTTCTCATCGTAAGCTGCGTACCGGGCTCACCGATAGACTGTGCGGCAACGATACCGACAGCTTCTCCGACATTGACCTTCTGACCGGTAGCAAGGTCGCTACCGTAGCAGTGCGAGCAAACGCCGTAACGGCACTTGCACTTCAGGATGGTACGGATGGGCAGCTCCTTGATGCCGGCGCCGAGGATCTTCTTGCTCTCGTCACCACCGATCATGACGTCCTTTTCAACGAGTACTTCGCCGGTGACAGGATGCAGAACGGTATCAAGGGTATATCTTCCGAGGAGTCTGTCCTCGAATTTCTCGATGACGTTATCACCGTCTGTGATGGCACTGACAACAAGACCTTCGTCTGCGCCGCAGTTCTCCTCACGGATAATGACGTCCTGCGAAACATCTACGAGACGTCTCGTCAGGTAACCGGAGTCAGCCGTTCTCAGAGCTGTATCGGACAGCGACTTACGCGAGCCGCGGGCTGCCACGAAATACTCAAGAATGGTAAGACCTTCACGGAAGTTAGCTTTGATCGGGATCTCCATGGTACGACCGGTTGCCGAGAACATCAGACCACGCATACCTGCGAGCTGACGCATCTGCGTCTTCGAGCCACGCGCCTTGGAGTCAGCCATCATCTTGATCGGATTGTAACGGTCAAAGGAAATATCGAGCGCGTTTTCGATCTGCTTGGTGGTTGCTTCCCAGACAGCGATAACCATGTTGTAGCGCTCCTCTTCGGTAAGTTCACCCATGAGGAAGTGCTGTCTGATCTCTTCAACCTGCTCCTCGGCGTCTCTGATAAGATCCTGCTTGTTTTCGGGGATCATAACGTCGGAGACTGAGATAGAGATCGAAGCCTTGGTGGAATACTTGAAGCCCATAGCCTTGATATTGTCAAGGACGGTCGCGGTGGTGGTAGGTCCGAACTTCTTGATCGTTCTGTCAACGATCTTGGAAAGCTCACTCTTACCGCACACGAAGTCGATCTCGGGCAGGAGATAATTATCGGGGTTGGTTCTGTCAACATAGCCGAGATCCTGAGGGATCGCGCTGTTGAAGATGAGACGGCCGAGCGTGCTGGTCACGATTCTCGACTTCTCTTCGCCGTCCACCGTACCGCTTACGCGCACCTTAATAGGGGCGTGCAGACCAAGAAAGCCGTTTTCGTAAGCCATGACCGCTTCGTCAAAGTTACGGAAGATACTTCCCTCGCCGATCTCGCCTGCGCGATCGATGGTCAGCCAATACGAGCCGAGGACCATGTCCTGCGAAGGGACGGCAACGGCCTTACCGTCGGCAGGCTTCAGAAGGTTGTTGGCAGAGAGCATGAGGAATCTTGCCTCAGCCTGTGCCTCGGGTGTCAGCGGAACGTGAACAGGCATCTGGTCACCGTCAAAGTCGGCGTTGAATGCCGAGCATACGAGAGGATGGAGCTTGATGGCTCTGCCTTCCACGAGGATAGGCTCAAACGCCTGGATCGAAAGACGGTGAAGCGTAGGCGCGCGGTTAAGAAGTACGGGATGCTCCTTTATAACGTTTTCAAGTGCGTCCCAGACCTCGTCCGAGACCTTCTCGACCTTCTTCTTTGCGTCCTTGATATTGGTGGACTTCTGCGTCTCAACAAGACGCTTCATCACAAAGGGCTTGAAGAGCTCAAGCGCCATTTCGCGGGGCAG
>CAZYFC010000064.1:0-8484 GCA_964646715.1 uncultured Lachnospiraceae bacterium | reverse complement strand
CGGGCAAACTGAAGACGCTCGCGGTCTTCCCCTCTCTTTTCAAGGGGACGCATATCAAGCACACCGAGATGGTTGCCATCCACAAGGGAAAGGATATCAAGGTCATCTTCGATACCCCTGCCGCCATTCAGATCGACGGCGAAACGATCCTCGGTTGCACCGAATATCACGCCGTTGCTACCGCTGACCTTCTCACCAAAGCCTGATCTCCGGACATAAAGAAAGGGGCTGTCTCAAATTGATTTTTTGAAACAGCTTTCTATACAAAAGCAACAAAAAATCAAGGTCATCCATTTCGGAGACCTTGATTTTTTTGTTAAGGTTGCTCATAGCATTCACCTTTTGTTGATGCTATGAGACAGCTCCTTTTCTCTGATTGTATCACTTTGTGAAGTATTTTTCGAGATGCTCAATAAACTTGGGCGTCCACCATGTACGGTAACCCGTCAAAGTGGGATGGATCGGGTCGGACATGTAGCGGGCGTATTCAGCCTCCGAAACGGCGTTCATTTCCTCGTCATTCCAAAGGTCGATGATACCGATGCCCCACTTCTCCTGCACATCGTAAAGGGCGGTGACCATCTTCTGATAGAGAACGCTTTCGTACTTCGTGCCGGTATAAAAGGTCACGTCACAGCCCCAGGTCTCTTTTGCGTAGCAAACGATATATTCGATCGCGCCGATGATGGTAGCGGTATTGAAATCACCGAGATCGGTCGAGGAGCTGAGCCTACCGAGTGCTTTATTCTGCGTTGCATCGTTGGTGGAAAGCTGAACGACGAGGTGATCGATCGAGGCGTTGGGGTCGATATTGTTTACCATTCTCTGCACATAGGAGGAGCTGCCGTTATCCACAAGCGTCGTGCCGGATACAGCCTCCTTAATGACGGTACAGCGTGTCTGCGATCTGATAAATTCAACGAAGGACGTCCCACCCGATGCAGAGCCGTATGTAACGGACGAGCCAAGAAAAGCAATCGTCGATTCGCTGAAGGGCTTCTTTTCGATCTCAGCTTCAGTCGTTATTTCAGCCGTAGTCTCTTCGGTGGTTTCTTCTGTCGTAGTTTCTTCGGTCGTGATCTCTTCAGTCACAGTGGTATCCTCCATGGATTTTTCGGTTGTGGTTTCTTCGCCGTTCGAGGCGGTTGTATCATCGGCTCCCTTGCAGGAAACGGCAACGAGGCTGACCGCAAGGATCAGTAAAAGCGCCAAGAGCAATTTTTTCATAAAGTCAATTCCCTTTCTACTAATTCGCTGATATCGTCAACGCAAAAAGACGCAATGGCCTTCACGCTGTCAACGGCGTTTGCAACGGCGTAACTGCGAAAAGCGCGGAGCATCGCGATATCGTTTTTATTATCGCCTACAGCGGCCACGTCCTCGCGCAGTGCGCCATAGATTCCGATCAGGTCTTCAATGCCCTTTGCCTTGTCCACACCATAGGGAACGATATCGATGCAGATACCGTTCTGAAAGGCGGTGATCTTACCCATAAAGGCGCGGTTCAACCTTTTGGTCAGCTCCTCGGCAAGGGATTCCTCACGGCAGACGGTCGATATCTGCGTAAAAGCGATATTTCCCGAAAACTCGTGAAAGAGAACGAAGCGCGCATCGTCCCTGTGGCGGTTTTCTTTTTCCTCCGCCGTGCAGAGGAACAGATCCCCAACCAGATCGTTGACGCAGGCGTACGCACAGCCGTTTTCGGTCAGAAAAGCGGCGATCTGCGGCACGAGTGACGGATCAGCGGTGTGATACCTCAGAATATTACCCTCGCCATCTGCGATCACAGCGCCGTTATTGGCGATGAGAAAATCGCAGTCAACCTTTTCATGGCGCACCGCGGCGAGAATATTGTAGATCCCCCGTCCACTGACGATCCCGAATCTGTTGCCAAGACTCTGCCAGTAACGGATGGCGCGTCTCACCTTTTCCGAAATGCCGTGATAATGAAGCGTACCATCATAGTCGCTTGCAATGATCTTCATAGCGTTCATCCACCTTCGTTTCATTGGGCATCTTTAATTATAATCTATTTTCCGAATAAAAGCAATACCCTTTTTTGATGTTACTCTTTACATTTTCGAGACTTTTCATGCACCCCTTGTTAAAGAGAGCATCGGGTAAAAAAGAAAAAGCCGTTTTCACGGCTTTTTTCTTTTATATAGATGACTATATAGGTGACGTTTATTCCGCCGTAGGAGCAGCCCCGGAGGCATCATCGGACTTGCCGAGCATCTCGGGAAGCTTCATACCTGCCATGGCGAACAGGTCGGACATCGGCGGAACGGACTTCAGCATGCCCGAGAGAAAATCGGCCGTTGCAGTCTTGCCGTCCTTACCGGAAGCTCCGCCGTCCCAGACGGTGACCTTGTCGATCTTGATATTTTTGATAGCCTCGACCTGAACCTTCATAAGCGCTTCGAGCTTATCGGCAACGAGCATCTTAACGGCGTCGTCAGACGAGCCACCCGCCGCCATAACGATCTTGGCAAAGCCTTCTGCCTGACGGGAGAGAAGCTCTTCAGTACCCTTAGCCTCTGCAAGCATCTTCGCGTAGATAGCGTCGGCTTCGCCCTGCGCTCTGCGGCGGATCTGCTCTGCTTCAGCTTCTGCTTCAAGCTCCTTCTTTCTCTTTTCGATCTCGGTCTGGACGATGATATCGGCTTCAAGCGTGGCCTTTTCACGAAGCGAACGCGCTTCCTCAGCCTTGCGCTCTGCCTGATAGGAATCTTCAAGTGCCTTTGCCTGTTGCGTCTTTTCAGCAGTCGTTTCTATACGCTTGGCCTCAGCTTCCTTTTCACGAAGCGCTGCGTTCGACATAGCGATCTGAACCTTTGCGTCGTTTTCACCCTGAATAGCCTCCGCATCGGCGTGCGCGACCTGAACGCGCTGGATCTTCTTCGCATTGGCTTCACCGATCGAACCGTCGCGGTTCTTTTCGGCAACGCTCTTTTTCGCGTCGTTGATCGCCTTAGCGGCCGCTTCCTTACCGAGTGCGTCGATATACCCCGACTCATCGGTAATGTCGGTTACGTTTACGTTGATAAGGCGAAGACCGATCTTCTTGAGCTCGACCTCCACATTACGGCTGACCGCTTCAAGAAATTTATCGCGGTCGGTGTTGATCTCCTCGATCTCCATCGTCGCAATGATCAAGCGAAGCTGACCGAATATGATATCACGGGAAAGCTCCTGGATCTCATTGAGGCTGAGTTCAAGCAGTCTTTCCGCTGCATTCTGCATGACCACGGGATCGGTCGAGATACCGACGGTAAAACGCGAAGGAACGTCAATACGGATATTCTGTCTTGACAGAGCGTTCTTCAAGTCGACAGAGATCGAGATAGGCGTCAGATCGAGATAGCGGTAAGACTGAATGACCGGCCAGACCAAAGACGCGCCGCCGTGCAGACACTTGGAGGAACGCTTCGTGCCATCCTGATTTTTGCCAAGTCCCGAGCCGTAAATGACGAGGATCTTGTCGGAAGGACATCTCTTGTAGCGGGAAAGGAATGCAAGGAAGAGCGAGAATACGGCGAGAACGGCAACGCAAATACCGATCACGATACCGCCGCCTGCCTTCAGAGCGATAATGGGAAGAGCCATGGTAATACCTCCTAATAATGTTAATTGTATTTTGTTTGAATGGGTTTCTTTTTCAGATCAACTGCCGCAGGTGGACATATCAACTATTATGTACCGCACCATAGCTTTTTTATTTACGTTTGATCACGAGTGTATCGACACCGGAAAGCGCAATTACGACGATCTCGGTTCCGTAAGGAATATCCTCGTCCTCATCGGTTACGGCTTCAAACTCACCGAATTTTCCCTGAACCACGAGATTGACCTTGCCGATTCCGCTTCTGTTCGCAGGGATCTTGAGATAAACCGAGCCGGACTGGCCCAGCGCGTTTTTCAGGTTGAGATTGCCGCTTGACTGCAGTTTTCTGAAAAGCGAAAAGATCGCCGCGATCAAAAGCATCATAACTAAGCCGCAGGCAACCGAGATGAGGATCGTGCCCCATCGAGGAAGCGACGTTTCATCAAGTCCGTAGCCGACCCAACCCATCACGGCAAGAAAAGCGATCATACCGCGCAGGGTGAAAAGACGGAAGACCAAGCCGAAGTTAAAGGGATCGTCCCCTTCACCGGAGGGTGCTTCCACGTCGATCACACCGTCGCCGTCCAGATCAATGCCTTCGCCCGGAGAGTCAAAATTACCGTCAGCATCCGCGTCGGCGCCATCCCCGATACCGATCAGTGTCAGAATAAACTGCACGACCATCAAAAGCGTAGAGGGGATCGCAATGCAGACAAACACGCGTTGAAACGCCGAAAGAGCTTCCCACCATACATTCATATTAATACCTCTTTTTCCGACCTGATTTTGTCAGGATCGTCTGCGGTCGGTGCAGACGGTCGACAAAGCACGTTAATCCTGATCGAGGCAGGCGATAAGTGCCACGGCGTCCTTATGGATCTTTGCCGAGTAATAGGCGTAGGTCATAATCGAAAGCACGCGCACGAGGCGCTTTTTCCCACCGGGAAAGGGCTCGTCGTAATCCTCGACCGCTGCCTCTGCCGCATAATAAACACCGTCCTCTGAAAAGACCTTCACCGAAGCAATCGTGCGCACCAGATAGACGTAAAGCCGATCGTCGTCGATCAGGTCATCGCTCTCGTCATTCAGCTTGCCGTTGATATGCGAGAGCAGGCTCACGATCTCGCCAAGCGGCAAGCAATCCTTGAGCATGTTGATCAGAATAATGCGACAAAACTGCTTTTTGGAATATTTTTTTGAAACCGGCGGTGTAAGAAAGCCTCGCTTCACCCAGTTTTGCACATCGTAGGGCTCAACGCCCGCAAGCTGTGACACCTGCGATAACACGAGACCGCCCATTGAAAACATGCTGCGCAGAATGAACTCCGTATCGTTTCTCGAAATATCCGCTTCAATCTTCGTACCGGGTAAATATGTGATCACACGGTTTCCTCCTTTCCGCTTTCTTTTTCGAAAAGCAACCCGAACTCTGTTGCTAATTAATTGTAGCACACAGTCACGCGATTGTCAATAGGTGTTAACAGATTTTTTTGAAATATAGGAAAACGCCCCTCGTCTTTTCGGAAAGACAAGGGGCGTTTGACCTTTTGAATAATCGGCTGTTCGGCTTTTCACGGAACACAGAGGCGCGCCTGTGTGTTCCTGCGCTTTTGATCGGGTGGGCGTAACGAAACAGTCTGACAACCATAACACCAAGGATTTTGCGTATATCGCCTCCCTGTTTTTAACCAACTTCATTGTAGTGCGATCAAAAACGCTCATTACGGAAGCGCTACTCGGTGCCTTCCTTCATTTTTGTATATTTGCGCTTCGTCGCCTCTCCTCCACGCATGTGACGCTCACTCTTGTTGGTTTCAAGAAGCGCCTTGACCAGAAGAAAAAGCGGGTGGTTTTCCTTTTCCAATATGCGTGTAACGTCTTTATGAACCGTCGATTTTGATACGCCGAAAACCGCTGCCGCGCTTCTAACGGTGGCGTTGTGTTCGAGCATATACCTGGCAATGACCTCGCATCGTTTGCTGTCGGAATAAATCATACGCTATACCTTCTTTAGTAAACTGTGACGCTACATTTATATGCACCCCATTCCGACAATAGGCGCAATTTATAGCAAAAAGAAAAGATTTTTCAGGACACTTTTAAAAAAGCGACTTGCGGAGCGAGGAAAGATATGCTATACTGTCTTTTGTAAACGCTCTACGAAAGGATCATCCTCTTATGAATAAAACCATCCGCCTTTTGGCTATTCTGATCCTCTTTTCACTTTTCACCACCCTCTTTTCTGCCTGCGAAGAAGGTGTTATGACAGTCAGCACCAAGGAGCTTTCGATCACAATTGCAGACGATTTTCAGCAAACACCTCACATCTACTACGTCGCCTCCTATGAGAAAGAAAACGGCGATGCGGTTCTCATTGTCAGAGAGTCGAAAGCCGTCGTCGAAGACGTAGCGGGTCATGCCGACGTCACACGCGAGGAATATGCCGCGCTTCTCATTTCTTCGAACAAAAAGGGCTCTGATCCGCGCGAGGAGGACGGCATCCTCTATTACACCTATACCGCCGCGGACGACAGCGGCGTGGACTACACCTATCTTTCAACCGTCTTTACCTCAGAAAATGCCTTTTGGATGGTGCAATTTGTCACAAAAACGGCGAATTTCAATGACCGCTTCGACACCTTCATGACCTATGCAGGATCGGTCTCCTTCAACGAAAACTACGAAACAGCATAAATAATGCCGTCAGACGCCACAAAAACGGCGTCTGACGGCATTTCGGCAGTCAGCTGAAAAGACTCTCAATGACCTTGGCTGTCCCTACAGGAGAGTACTTCCAATAATCAATATGCTCCTTCTCGTCTTCAACGAAATAGGAGAAGCGAGCGCTTCCCTCCTCCTCCGAGGAAGTCGGGGTAATCCCCCTGCAGGAATCAATGATCACGAGCTTGATCTTCATGCGCTCGGGAATAATGCTCTTGATATACACCGCCACCGTCTGCCCTACCGTTATGTCCGAGCGATACTCGGCAAGTCCGGCAAGATTTGGTGCAAGCTCAATGAACACGCCATAATCCTCGATCGAACGCACGATCCCCATGACCGTCTGCCCGATCTTGAAGCACGCGACGTTTTCTTCCCAGGTACCGAGTAGCTCCTTATGCGTCACGTAGATACGCGAGGTGTCGGGATCAATACTCTTGACCACCGCCTTGATCATCATGCCGACGTAGAAGCGATCACGCGGATGTGAAATGCGCGAGACGGAGATGCAATCGATGGAAAGAAGCGATGGGATGCCGCAACCGATATCCACAAACGCCCCGAAATGCTCAAGATGTGTGATCCTGGCAGGAATTATATCGCCACTGACGAGCGTCATAAGGTAGCGGTTCATACATTCGATCTGCGCAGCGCGGCGCGAGAGCACGGCGTAAAGCGCACCCTTGTCGTCGCGTCGGATGGCAAGCACACGAAAGGCAACCGCCTTGCCGACGCGTGAAATGACCGCAATGTCCTTCTGCGCCTCTCCGGAGGGCGTGTAGCAGACCTCGTGCTTGTGAATGATCCCCTTCATACAACAGAGATCAACGATCAGATTCAGCGCACCGTCGCAGAGGGTGACAACGCCCTCCAGGATCTTACCCTGCTGCATGGCGCGTTCAAGCGCCTGGGGCGAGGAAAGTGCCTCGATATTTTCACTGGTGGCAAGGAGCGAGCCCTCCGGTAAGTAGTGATTTTCCGACATGTTGAGTACCTCTTTCTTTCTCTCGCAAAATGCGAAAGACACAAATTTCTTTTTACACCAATCTATGAAACAAAGGAGCGTTTTATGCCGCTTCGTCCACGGCCTTATTATCTCACAAGGAGCAAGGCAGTCTTTGTCACTTTTTGGTCCTGAAAAAGAAAAACAAATGTTAATAATTATATTTCAAGAGACACGAAAAGAAGAGATAAACAGACCTGAAGCGAGATTACGCGAGTATTTTTTGATTTTTTTATAAAACGAATTTTTTTTTGCAAAAAAACGCTTGACAAAGCAATTTTAAGATGCTATAATCCCATTCGTGGAAAAAAATACGTTACACGAATAAGGAGAAAAACATGGCATCGTCTTATATGGCAAAGCCCGAGACTGTTGAGCGCGGTTGGTATATCATCGACGCCGCAAACAAGCCTCTCGGCAGAACGGCAGCCGTTGCCGCTACTATTTTGAACGGTAAGCATCGCCCTGAGTACACCCCCCACGTTGACTGTGGCGAATTCGTCATTATCATCAACGCTGAAAAGGCAATCCTCACCGGCAAGAAACTTGATCAGAAGCACTACTACCATCACTCCGGCTATATCGGCGGTCTGAAGGACGTTAAGTACAGAAAGCTCATGGAAACCAAGCCCGAGCTTGCTGTCACCCTCGCAGTAAAGGGTATGCTCCCCAAAAACTCGATCGGTACAAAGAGCCTCACTCGCCTCAAGGTATTCAGAGGCGCAGAGCATCCGCACGCGGCTCAGAAGCCCGTTGCTTACGAAGGCTAATAAGGAGGATACGAAGAATGACTTATACCAGTGCAAAGCCCTACTTCTACGGAACGGGCAGAAGAAAGAAATCGGTTGCAAGAGTTCGTCTTGTTCCCGGCACAGGCAACATCACCATCAACGGCAGAAGCATTGATGAATACTTCGGCCTCGAAACTATGAAGCTCATCGTGAACCAGCCCTTCGGCGTTACCAACACCGTCGGCAAGTTTGATATCATCTGCACCGTTAAGGGCGGCGGCTTCTCCGGTCAGGCAGGCGCTATCCGTCACGGCGTTGCAAGAGCACTCCTTCAGAGCGATGCAGAGCTCCGCACCGCACTCAAGAAAGCAGGCTTCCTCACGCGCGATCCTCGTATGAAGGAAAGAAAGAAGTACGGTCTCAAG
>CAZYFC010000063.1:0-8654 GCA_964646715.1 uncultured Lachnospiraceae bacterium | reverse complement strand
TACCGCACCTACATACTGTCAGAAAATGTCCCTATGAACACTAACAGAAGGGTTTTTCGCTGTTTTTTTGCTTTTGTATCGTTTATCCGCTTTGTTCCGAGTCTCACAGCCTGATGAGGTGAATGGCGTTCTTGTCGGCAGACGCCTCGTACTCGCGGTCACAGCAGGTCAGCAGGATGACCTGCGACGTTGAGGAATAGGCGGTAAGCAGTGACATGACGGCGGCAAGGCGCTCGCTGTCCAGCCACGAAAACGCCTCGTCGAAGACCGTGGGAGGCATGTTGTCGCAGAAGAGAAGGCGAATGAGGGCAAGGCGAAGGCTGATATAGGCAAGCGCCTTCGTTCCTGCCGACAGATAGCCGATCGAACGGCTTGGGGAGGCGGTGTCTGTACGGAAGCTGAGTGAAAGCGCGGTATCGATACCGAGATCGGCATAGCGTCCCTTGGTAGACGCCTTCATCAGCGCACTTGCCGACTCCGAGAGGGCGGGCGAAATGCGCTCGCGCAGGCGCTGGGAGGACTTTCGAATTGCCTCGTGTGCGAGAACGAAGGCTTTATAGCGATCGACGTAGTCCTTTCGCTTTTCCTCCGCCTCGGCAAGTGCTTCACGAAGCGTTTGGCTGTTCTCGGTGACGGCAGAGCGCGAGGCGATCTCAATCTCTGTCGCGTGAAGCTGCTTTTCAAGGGCATCCTGCTTCTTGGAATAGAAGCTGAATTTGCGTTTCAAATCGTCAAGAGAGGTGCTGCTGACTGCTCCGACGTAGGCGGTGCGGCGTTTTTTCTCCTCGTATTCCTCGCGTGAGAAGCCAACGAGCGCGCTTTCGGCAGATTCATAGGCGACCTTGGCCTTTTTGACGGCGAAGGCTGCCTCTTCAAGGGCAAGGATCGCAAGCGATGCCTGTTCGGCGGCGGTAAGAAGCGAGGGGCGTCCCTCGCAGGCAAGCCCCCACTTTGACAAGAGAGTCTTTGCCTTTTCTGTGAGCGTGACGAGCTTCAGGCGGCAGGTATCGAGTTTTTCTGCGATTTCTCCGTAGCGCAGATCCTCCTCACGGACGGCGCGGTCTGCTTCGTCGGCAAGGCGGATCATACGAAGTGCTTCAGCCTCGTCACGGGCACAGAAGGTCTCGTAAAGAGCCTTCGTTTTCAGCCTCGTAAGGCTTACGCCGACCGAGACTGTGATGACGGCGAGAATGGCCGTGATACCGTAAAGGGCATAGAGAATGAAAGGAGGCGCGAGCAGGGAGGGGACGATGCCAACGGCACCGAAAAGAAGCGAGAGCACCCCTGCGACGAAGGCGAGCGCAAGCAGGGCGAGAAAGATTTTTATCCGATTCTTTCGTTTGGCAGTGAGCGTCGAGAGGGCTTCCTCCGCTTTTTCCCTGCCGCCGCAGGCTTCAACTGCCCTGAGTACGGTGTGCTGTTCGGGGGAGAGGGAGGTGACGGCAAAGGCATCCTTTTGTGCCTTCAGAGAGGCAAGCTCGTTTTCGGCAAGGCTGACATCGGCGTGAAGCGACCTGATCTCGTCGCAGTAGGCATGATCGGGGAAGAAATCCTTCACGGTATGCGCGTTTTTAACGCGCTCCGCCTCGGCAAGTGCCAGGCGGTACGCCTCTTTTTTTTCGTCGAGATCGCTAAAACGCGCAAGCACGGTGATCGCTTCGTACTGCGTGAGCTTATCCTCCGTTTCCCCGAGAAGACGTTTCGTCTCCTCGAGCTGGCGGTTGCCCTCCTCCAGAGAATGCGTTTTTGCTTCAAGAAAGGCTTCGTTTTCTTCGGCCTTGGCAAGACGTGCTTCGAGGTCTTCCAATTCTCTGTCGACCGTATAGATCTTACCGCTTGCACGATCATCGGCCAGTAAAACGCCTCTTGCCGCGCTGAGCGTGTCAAGTGCGCCTCTGACGCTGACCGACTCGTTGCCCGAGAAGAGAATATTGTCAATAGCACTGTTCATTTTTTCGGCGTCGACCACACTTCCGCTTCCCTGAGCCGAAAAGGCGGTCTGGGCAAAAACCTCTTCCGAGACGCCGAAGAAGACCTCGCCGGGGCATTTGCCGTCGAAGACCTCCTTGCCGCTGTCAAGGTCGGTGACTGCAACGCTGTCCCTGCCGACAGAGCGCGTTGCGGGGGTGATGCGGCGGTCGATACGGTAACGCTTTCCCTTGTGCAGGATCACGAGATGACCGCCTGCAATGCCGCTTTTCCAGCTTATATAACGCGACTCCTCGGTCATACTGCCATCGGGCAGAGTGCCGCTCAGTCCGTAAAAAATGAATTTGATGAAGGCGGCAAGGGTGCTTTTGCCGCATTCGTTGTTGCCGCGGATGATATTGATTCCTTCGGTCAGCTCGTAGGTGACCGAGGACAGCGAGCCGAAGCTCTCAATGGCAATTTTTTCAATAAACACGATAGGTTCTCCCATTCATGGCTTTGGATCGTGAAAAAAGATCAGGGAAGAAGAGCGTCAAGCTCTTCAAGGCGTGACACGCTGTACTTAGCGGTTACCTTATCCGAAAGAGGTGCGCTTCTTGCCGTCACATGGCAGGCGTCCACACCGAACGCGTTTGCGCCGAGAATGTCGCTCGTTTCAGAATCACCGATCACGAGTGTTTTTTCTTTTGAAAAGCCTTCGATCTCTTCGGCGCACAGCTCGAAAAAGCGAACCGACGGCTTTGCCGCGCCCATTTCCTCGGAAATAAAAATCCTTTCAAAATAGGGGGTCAGAGGGCTTTTGGCAAAACGCGAGGTCTGTACGCGCGTGTCGCCGTTGGTGATGATATAGAGGTGATAGCCCTTCTCGGAAAGACTTCTGACAAGCTCTTCGGCGTAGGGCAGAAGCACTGTCTTTTCACCCAGATGGGCAAGGTAGCAGTCGTTCAAGGCGAGGGCGGGGAGCTGCAGATCAACGGCATTGCCGAAATCCGAAAAGCGTTTGGCAAAAATGGTAGGCTTTTCGATCTCGCCGCGCTCGTAGCTTCGCCAAAGCGCGCGGTTGCATTCGAGGTAGGCGGGAAAGTAAGATGCCTTTTCTTTGATGCCGAAGTCGGCAAGCGTCTCGGAAAAGGCGATCCTCTCGCCCGCATCGAAATCGAAAAGGGTGTTGTCGGCGTCAAAAAGTAGAAATTCGTATCGCATGATCATAAAAGAGTGGAAACATTCTTGCCCGAAAGCGCCGAAAGACCGTATTTCAGGGCGCGCGCGGCGATCCTTTGCTCCTCCTCTTTTTCGGAAGAGAGCATGGCGGAAAGGGCGCGGGCAAGCTCGCCCTTGACGGTCGGATCCTTGAGGAGGGCTTCCAGGTCGTATTCGGGTACGGTGCGGTCGGTGATCTCGCAGTAATAGAGGTGTGATGTGAGCGCTTTGAGGCCTTCGAGCGGCAGATCGACCTCGGCTGAAAGTCTGCCCTCGAAGGTCAGGCGCAGCAGGGTGTTCTGTCCGTAGCCCTTCTGCTTGAAAAGGGCGTTAACCTTATCAAGAATGGCATTTTCGGAGGAAAGCGCGGTGAGATCAAGCGTTTCTACGGCATAGACGCGTTTGGCGAGGCGGCAGAATGCGGGACGGCAAGAAAAGACGGTCGAGCGTTTGTCTGCTTCAATGAGAAACGCGCCGTGCTCGCCGCATTCGTTGAAGCCGTGTGGCTCAAGGCTGCCCGGATAGCCGAAAAAGACGTTCTCCATCTTCTTGATACCTGCCGTATTGTGGATATGGCCGAGCGCTATATAGTCGAGGCCGCTTTCACCAAGCTCCTTCGGGCTGACCGGACTGATCTTGCCGTTGCCTTCACCGACGCTCGCGTGAGCGCAGAAAAGGTTGATAGCGTCAGAGGCTTCGGCGTGAAACCCCTTGATGGGATTTTTGTTAAGGATAGGGGCGGTAAAGGCGTAACCGTAGATGTTGACCTCATAGCCGGCTATATTGTCAAAGTGCAGGCAGGTAAGCTGCGAAGCGCGAAAGACCGAGACGTTCTCGGGAAATTCAGCCTTCATCCAGACGCTGTCGGAGGAGGAGAAGTCGTGTTCGCCGGGGGCGATCACGAATCGGCAACGGGGATTTGAGGCAAACTGATGAAAGACGAAGTCCACGGCCTCTGCCGTGGGGTGTGGTGAATCGAAAAGATCTCCCGCTATCAGCATGATATCGGCTTCCTGTGTCTTTGCCCAGAGCATCAGCGAGGAGAAGGCTGCGCGAAGCTCGTTTTTTCTCGCCTCTTCCTTCTGCTTGTCCTCCATGTGAAAGGGCTTATCGAGGTGGATATCGGCGGTATGTATGATCTTTAACAAGGCGAAATCCTCTCTTGTCATTTACTGTAACTTATATTATACATGAGGAAAAGAGGGGTGTCAATGGGATTTTGTCGATGAAGAAGGAAAACTTTTCGGGCAAGAGTGGGTGTGTTGACTTTTCGCCGCAAGTGTGGTAAACTAAGTCAGATACCGTAGGCAATGACTATGGAGATTTTGAAAGGAACGCTGCAATGGGAGCATACAGACAAAACAGACTTAACGAAGAGATCGCGAAGGCGCTTGCCGAGATCATTCGCAACGTGAAAGAAAAAAGTGTGAGGGATAACGTTCTGACGGTGACGGGTGTTTCCTGT
Source organism: uncultured Lachnospiraceae bacterium (assembly GCA_964646715.1). Classification (GTDB taxonomy): domain Bacteria; phylum Bacillota; class Clostridia; order Oscillospirales; family CAG-272; genus RGIG1993. Next base: position 4,060 of record CAZYFC010000063.1, on the reverse strand, counting down.
GCCCCCGATCTTTCAACGGCGAAGGTGTTTTATTCCTTCTTCGGCAAGGGGGATAAAAAAGAGATCGCCAAGGGTCTGAAGAATGCGACAGGCTATATCCGTTCACAGCTTGCAAGAAGCCTCAATCTGCGTCAGACCCCCGAGCTTATCTTCGTCTTCGACGAATCGATCGAAAACGGCGCGCATATCGAAAGGCTGCTTGATTCGATCCGCACCGATACATCCGATGGGGAATGAGCCGACGGCTCATTTGCCGACTATTTGCTTGGAAGACGCGGCATCTGCCGCAAGTGAGGAATGACTATGAACAGTGCTTTCTCGGGCATTTTGCTGATCAATAAGCCGAAGGGCTTTACCTCGCACGATGCGGTGGGCAAGCTGCGCCGTCTCTACAATACGCGCGAGATCGGGCATACGGGCACGCTTGACCCGATGGCAACGGGGCTGCTCGTTATGCTTGTGGGACGCGCGGTCAAGGCGTCTGAGCTGATCGTGTCGGATAATAAGGGCTATCGCGCGGGGCTGAGGCTGGGCATCACCACCGACACCGAGGATATCACGGGCGAGGTGCTGACGACCTCTGATGCGATCCCCGCTTACGAAGAGGTGGAGGCGGTCTGCCGCCGCTTTGAAGGCGTGATCGAGCAGGTGCCGCCGATGTATTCCGCCCTGAAGGTGGGCGGAAAAAAACTCGTCGACCTTGCGCGCCGCGGCGTGACGGTCGAGCGTGAAGCGAGAAAAATTGAGATCATTTCGTTGAAGCTTGCAAAAGGGGCCTCCCTTGACGAATATACCCTTGATGTGCTTTCATCGAAGGGTACCTATATCCGCACGCTCTGCGCCGACATTGGCGCCTCTCTTGGCTGTGGCGGCGTGATGTCCTCGCTTGAACGCTATAAAAGCGGCGAATTTCGTCTTGAGGACGCCTATTCGCTCGACTATATCGAGTCGCTTTCGCCCGAAGAGCGCATCTCGCTTCTTCGCCCCGTGGAGGAGGCGTTTTACGATCTGCCGTCGCTTCGCCTGCCCGCCTTCTACGAGCGTCTTGCGAAAAACGGCTGTGAGATCTATCAGAAAAAGCTCAAGACGGACTATCCCCTCGGCACGCGCTTTCGCATGATCGACGAAAACGGCTTTTACGCCGTCGGAGAGGTCAAGGATTTTCCCGAAGGCTCCGCCGTCAAGCTCATCAAGCGCTTCAAGGACTAGAGGTTGGGCAAGAAGAAGTAAAAAGCAAGTAAGTGCGAAAAACGCTTTTTCGCACTTACTTGCTTTTTGATATGCTGAAATGTGGTTTTAGGAAGTTAAACCGTGCGTTTATTTAAGCCGTGTAGCTAATATTTTAAGCAAATTAAGGCTTTGTTGTAAACAGATTGAGACTGTATTGTAAACAAATGACGACTATATTGACAACATTTGGAAAACCTGCTATACTACAAATGGATAAGTGTCACTTTTTACAAAACGAAGAACTATGAAGTTATTGTGATTGATTTATATATTTTGAAAGGAGATTTTTATGAGAACGAAACTAATATGGGTACTTTTACTGTTGACCGCGTTGGTTTTCCTCCTTTTATCCTGCTTTAAACCTCCCGAGGAGACGACTGAGGGCACCACACTTGCCGCCGAAAACGACACCCCTGATGCCACGACGCTTGAAGCGACGGAAGAAACAACAGAAGAAACGACGGAAGAAACGACCGAGGCTACGGCTGACGTGACGACAGAGCCGTATTACTATCAGACACTGGATAATTTCTATATAATGGAAACGGATACGCGCGGCTCTTGCCCCTTCTTCCGTTATGATAGCAATACGGTGACTGAGTGGACGCTGCCAAAGGCAGAGAAGCAGATCGCTCTTCCCGATACGGTCACTATTGGAAACGAGACCTACACGCTCTGCAAAGACCTGTATACGATCATGGGACGCGAGGTCAGAGTGCCCCTTGACCCGGAAATAACGAAAAATGCACTTTGGTATATAGAAGGGCCCTTCGTTGGATTCGACGCCTACACGGGAGAGCTGACTACGATCAGAGAAGTCGATATAGACGGATTTGACAGTACGAATGCCGCGCTCAGCTATCCTGAGAGAGTTGAAAAGGCGCTTGCCACCTATATGCCCTCCTTCGTGTTGGACGAATCCTATAAGCTTGTAGATCCCTACGACGGCAAAGCTACTGATCTGGTAGTTTATCGAAAGTATATCGGTGAGTGGCGCACGTCTGACGATGTTATAGCATATTTCCGTGGCGGCAAATTGACGACTCTGTCTTCAACCCTTAATAAGTATACGAAAGATTTTGACATCTCACTGCTTGACGGTGTTGATTTTGAAATGCATCAGCGGGCAATCGATTCTTTTGTCGAGTATACGAGAAACGGCTATGAGATCGAAGAGCCCGTCATACAAGGCAAATATCTCACCGTACTGGAAGACGGTAGATATGCGCTCAAGTACCGTGTGGATATCAATCTTGTTACAGTACGGGACGAGGACGGATCGTTCATGGTTATAGGCTGTGATTTCTTCTACGTTGCCTTTGCTTTTGAATGAAATGACCTGAATCTCTCCCGATCAGAATTTTTTCAGATCCTCACGCAGGGCTACCCCTGCGTGAGGATCGTTTATATTGTGGCATAAAGTGCTGACAAGCCGCATAGGTATGGGTAAACGGTGAAAAAGGCGGTGCTTTTATGAAAAATCGGTTTGTCGGTGCGGCTCTTGCGGCTCTGTTCGGTCATCTCGCGGGATTTCCGGTGCTAACCATTCTCTCTCTCGTGGGTGTGAGGCTTGAGAATCCTTCGGGGGCTGTCTTGCCCGCCGCGCTTGTTTCCTTTGGCATGGGGGCGGTCGTCACCGCGCTTGTTGCGCGAAAAAACCAAGTCGGCGCTTTCGGCTGCTTTACCTCGGGGTGTCTTTTTGCGCTCCCCCCTTTTGTGGCGTCGTTTTTCGGCAAGGGCGAAATTTTTTCCTGGGGCATCAGGTTTCTGATGGTCGGTATCGCGATCCTGCTCGTTATGACGCTTTCGCTCGCCTTTCCCAAGCGAAAGAGCAGAAAACACCGCAGAAAGCATCCTTATGCGGCAAGACAGCGCGGTTTTTGACGGTATGAGAGAAAAAGAAGCGGTGACGTCGGGGCTTTTTATCGCTTTTCCCTATTGACAAGACTTTCCTTTTTCGGTATAATATACGGTATACTGTACAAAAAAGTGTGCTGAAATGGCAAATTTTCTGCAAAAAATCCGCCGCGGTTTTTGTTTTTGCGAAATTTTTTGCCCAAAGACGCCGGCAAAGAAAGGGAAGGTGAGCGCCTTATGGCAGAAAAATTTATTCCCAACGAGTCGCGTGAGCTCGTTTTCTCGGAGCAGACCAATCTTCTGGAGCAAGCAGCATATCACTACGAGCTGCAGGAGAGAGAGACACCGAATCTCTACAGAAATCTATTCGATTACGATTCGATCCCGAAGATCTCCTTCAACCACCGCAACGTGCCGATCAACATGCCTGAGGAGATCTGGATCACCGACACGACCTTCCGTGACGGTCAGCAGTCCACCTCGCCCTTTACTACCGAGCAGATCGTGGATCTCTTCACCCTGCTTCACCGTCTGGGCGGCCCCAAGGGCAAGATCAGGCAGAGCGAGTTTTTCGTCTACTCCCCCAAGGACAGGCAGGCGGTGGAACAGTGTCTCGATCTGGGCTATCAGTTCCCCGAGGTGACCACCTGGATCCGCGCAAACGAGAAGGATTTCGATCTCGTGAAAGAGATGGGCATCAAGGAAACGGGTATTCTCGTCTCCTGCTCGGATTATCATATCTATAACAAGATGGGGCTGACGCGTAAGGCGGCGCTTGACAAGTACCTCGCTATCGTCAAAAGCGCGCTTGAGCACGGCATCCGTCCTCGCTGTCACTTTGAGGATATCACCCGAGCCGATTTTTACGGCTTTGTCGTGCCGTTTGCCGCCGAGCTTGTTAAGCTGGGTGAAGAGGCAGGCGTGTCGATCAAGATCCGCGCCTGCGATACGATGGGCTTCGGCGTTTCCTTCC
>CAZYFC010000062.1:6873-8662 GCA_964646715.1 uncultured Lachnospiraceae bacterium | reverse complement strand
ACCACATAATCAATATTATGTAGTTACCGTCTCAGCAATACAGAAGTCCCAGCCGTTGTAGCTGTCGACGGTGTACTTCTCCACACTCCTTTGTGTAGAGCCTTGTCGTATTGATACTTGCGTGACCGAGAATATCCGCTAAGCGGACGATGTCCTTCTCCTTGCTGTAATAGGTGCGTGCAAACAGGTGGCGAAGATTGTGAGGAAAGACTTTTTCCTGCGATACACCTGCTTTTTTGCAAAGCCGTTTCATATCCGACCATATATTCGATCTATCAAGCGGATTGCCGTTTTTCGTAACGAAAACGGCCCCGCTTTTTATTTTTTGTTTACGGATATACTGCTCCAATCGCTGACAAAGACGGGCGGGCAGAAAAACCTGCCGCCTTTTTCCCTTGCAGTTGATCTCTGCCACGCCACGCAAAACCGCTTCTACCGTTACGAAGCGTAGCTCCGATACGCGGATCCCCGTGGAGCAGATCGTTTGTAAAAGCCAATACTGCCGTTCGCTTCCCCGCGCCTTCGCCGCTTGCAGCAGCTTTTCATACTCGCTCCTCGTCAGCTCCTTTTCGGTCGATGCGAAAATCTGGTTTTGGAGCTTCAGGCTTTTCACCTGCACATCGTGCCATTCCATGAATTTGAAAAAGCTGTTGAGCGACGATATCGCCCCGTTTGCGCTTGCAGGGGCGTACTTATCAACCAACACGGTCTTGTACGCCAGCACGCTTGACTTGTCCACCGGTCTTTCCGCAAGCCACGAGGAAAACAGCCTCAGATCCCGCATGTATTTTTCAAGCGTTGAGGGCGATTTCTCTTCATTGACCAGATGCGTTTTGTAAGCAGTCAGCACTTCCTCTGTGATCGTTCTCATTGGTTTTACCTCACTTTCATTAATTGCTTTATTGTATCACGTAGCGAGGACGGTGGGACGGATCATAGCAATAAATTTCAAGGGGCGTTCTGACGGTTACGCATTTTTGACGATTACGCATTTTTTATTTGACAAGTCGGAGCTTGCGTGTTATACTGTAAGATAATGATGAAATTCTTTATTGGGAGATGTGATCTATGGCAAACACCATTAAAACCGATATTTTTTCGGGCTTTCTGGGCGCGGGTAAGACGACGCTCATTAAAAAGCTCATAAAGGAGTCCTATGCCGGCGAAAAGGTCGTGCTCATTGAAAATGAGTTCGGTGAGATCGGCATTGACGGCGGCTTTCTTGCCGATGCGGGCATCGTGGTCAACGAGATGAATTCGGGCTGTATCTGCTGCTCTCTCGTAGGCGATTTCGGAAAGGCGCTTACGCAGGTCATTGAGGAATATGCGCCCGAGCGCATTATTATCGAGCCCTCCGGCGTCGGCAAGCTCTCGGATATTATCCGCGCAGTCGGTGACCTTCATGACGAAAGGCTTTCGCTGAACGGCTTCGTTGCCGTCGTTGACGCGAAAAAGTGTAAGATGTATATGCGTAATTTCGGTGAGTTCTTCAACGATCAGATCGAGAGCGCGTCTTGTATCATTTTCAGTCATACGGCAGGCGTTTTGCAGAATAAGATCGACGAGGCGGTAGCCCTTGTCAAGGAACACAATCCCGAAGCGGTGATCGTTACCACCGAGTGGGATGCCCTTTCGGGCAACGATATTCTTGCCGCAATGGAGCGTCGCTCGACGCTGAACGACGCAATCAAGGCGCTTGAGGACGAGACTGTCTGCCCTGCCTGCGGCCATCATCACGAGCATGAGCATCACCACCACCATGAGGACGGCGAGGAGTGCCATTGCCACG
>CAZYFC010000062.1:0-6773 GCA_964646715.1 uncultured Lachnospiraceae bacterium | reverse complement strand
GAGGACGGCGAGGAGTGCCATTGCCACGAGCATGAGCATCACCACCACCATGAGGACGGCGAGGAGTGCCACTGCGGCTGTCACGGACATCACCATCATCACGCCGACGAGGTCTTCACGAGCTGCGGCTTTGAGACCGCACACACCTTCAGCGAGGAGGCGCTTGCCGACATGCTGAAAGCGCTGGAGGACGAGCAGGAATACGGCACGGTCCTGCGCGCGAAGGGTATCGTTGCTTCGGCTGACGGCGGTGAGTGGATCCATTTTGACTATGTTCCGGGTGAGGCTGACATCCGCCGCGGCAGGGCGGGCGTGATCGGCAGACTTTGCATCATCGGCGCGGGCATTCACGAGGATAAGCTGAAAGCCCTCTTTGCGCTTTGAGAAGGGAAGGAAAACTATGCCTAATAAAGAAATTCCCGTATATCTGATCACAGGCTTTCTTGAAGCCGGTAAGACCAGCTTTCTGCAGCAGACCTTGTCCGATCCGCAGTTCTATGCGGGCGAGCGCACTCTTGTGCTTCTCTGCGAAGAGGGCGAGGAGGAGCTTGATCCCACCACCTACCCCTCAACGGACGTTTACGTGGAGGTCATTGACAGTCCCACCCGTCTCAATCGTGATAAGCTGACAGCTCTTGAGAAAAAGCACGCCGCCGATCGCGTCGTGATCGAATACAACGGTATGTGGCAGCTCGACGCGCTCTACAGTGCTTTTCCCGAGCACTGGATGATCTATCAGGAGGTGCTGTTTATCGACGGCTCGACCTTCCTTGACTATAATACCAACATGCGTCAATTGGTGGTCGACAAGCTGACCTCGGCAGATCCCGTGATCTTCAACCGCGTCAAGCCCGATTTCGATAAAATGCTTTTCCATAAGACGGTGCGCGGCATTTCGCGTAGTTGCCGTATCGTATACGAGTACTTTGACGGCAAGATCGAGCCGGATGAGATCGAAGATCCTCTGCCGTTCGACGTTAACGCGCCGATCATCGAGATCGGTGACGACGATTTCGCCTATTTCTACCGCGATATGTCGGAGGATATGGAAAAATATCACGGCAAAACGGTGCGTTTTCGCGGCATTACCGTTGTCGAAGATTCCTTCCCGAAGGGGACGGTGGCGATTGGCAGGCAGATGATGATCTGCTGTGCCGACGATATCGCCTATCGCGCTTTTGCGGTGGAGACGGCGCTCTCTCCCGAGCTTACGACAGGCACGTGGGTGACGGTGACCGCCAAGGTCTCGGTCGAAAAGAACGGTCTCTATCAGGGACGCGGCCCTGTTTTAAAAAGAGCTTCAATCGTCTATGCAACTCGTCCCGAACGTCCCGTGGCGACCTTTTAAGCGATCGAAGAGCGGATATAACTGTAAACGCCTTGGAGGGTGGCTTTTGTGAGTCGCTTGAAGAGAAAAAGGACGGCGAGGTAGAGAAGAGCAAAAAGGAGCAGGACGGCAAACAGCGAGAGCTTGGTGGACGGGAGAAGACTTTCTGCAAGAAGACGGATGGGGAAGGCGGCGATCACGACCGACAGAAGGGGAAGGGCGACGCTTTTCAGAACCGAGAAGTCGGGTCGCACCCTGGCAAAGAGGCGGGTGACGCTGAAGGCGAAATTGACCAGCTCGCAGAGAATGATATTGAAGATATAGCCGCGAATGCCGAAGCGCGGCACGGTGAAGAGAGCGAGCAGCACGCCGAGGATCGAATCGAAAAGATTGACGCGCATGGAGTAAAGCTGTTCGTCAATGCCCTTCAGGATCGCATCAACAGCGGTGTCTGCATACATGATCGGCACGAGCGGGGCGAGCAGGGCGATATAGCTCGCCGCTTCACTCGTGCCACAGACTGTACTTCCGATGGCATTTGCCATGGTGAGCATGATGCCCGAGGTACCGATGCCGAAGGCGCTGACGAAGACGAGGGCGCGCGAGGCTTTTTTTTGCAGTCCCTCAAGGTCTCCTGCGGCGCGTTTTTCGGCGATCTCGGGCACGAGAAGATTGCAGAAGGGCGTCAGAAAGGCGTAGGGAAAGAGGATCACGGGCAGCGCCATTGCCTCAAGCACGCCGTAGACTGAGAGCGCCTCGGATTCAGAGAGCCCGAAGGCGAGAAGCCCTTTGGGAATGAGAAGATGCTCAACTGTCACAAGTGCGGAGCGAAAGTAGGAGGAGAAGGCAACGGGAAGACCGATCGAGAGCAGCTTTTTGTTAAGGTCGGGCGGTATAACGCCTCCCTGTTCGTTCAGGGCGTGCTTTTTGCAATCGTGCAGATAAAGCAGCAACGAAAAGAAAAACGAGACGGCATCGGCGCAAACGCCGCCAAGCACGACGTAGAGACAGGTCATTTCAAGGCTTTTGGGGGCGAGATAGGTGAACGCCATGACGGTCAAAGAGATCTTCAAAAATTGCTCACCGATCCCTGCCGCCGCCGATTTTGCCACCCGCCTGACGGCGGCAAAATAGCCCGAAAGACAGGATGAGAGGGCGAGAAAGGGCAGGCTGATCGCCAGTGCCTGCAGAGAGAGGACTGTGCGGCGGTCGCCGAGCATGTGTGTGCCGATCGGTTCTGCAAGGCTGAAAAGGAGAATGGCGGAGAGAAAACCGAAAAAAAGACTGTACTGAAGGCACTTTTTCATCGCCGCGCGCGCTTCCCTTGGCTGACGCCTGCCCATTGCTTCCGAAACGAGGCGCGTGGCAAGAAGCGAGACACCGCTTGTGGCGAGCGTTACGGCGAAGGAAAAGAGATTCATGACGAGCGAAAAAAGTCCGATGCCCTCCTCGCCCAGCTTATTTCTGAGATACAGATTAAAAGAGAGTGAGACGCTTCGCATGAGAAGCGAGGTGGCGGTGAGAAGAAGCACGTTTTTGACAAAACGCAGGTCAATAGTCGGTTTTTTCATGCAAGCACTCTCCTTCTTCGGCTATTCTTGTGAAAATATATGCAGAAGTCCTTCGGGATAGTCTTGCTTTTTTGCGCGCTCTCTGCTAGAATAGAAGCGTCAATGATGAAAGGAGCGTCTTATGAAGATCCGTCTGAATGAAAATGAAGAGGTCGTGAAGACTGTGAAGGAAGGGCTGAAGCGCCGCGGCGGCTATTGCCCCTGCCGACTCGTCTCCAGCGAGGACACCAAGTGCATCTGCAAGGAATTCCGCGAGCAGATCGCCGATGAGAATTTCGAGGGCTATTGCCACTGCATGCTTTACTATAAAGAGAAATAAAAATTCAGAACAGGTCAGCGTCCTCGCTGACCTGTTCTGAATTTTCGCAGCGTTTTATGGATTTTTTGTTTTTCATGTAACCTTTGACAGTAAAACGCTGTCTATAGTAGTAGAGGGTACTTTGAAAAGGAATGCGGCAAAGCACGATTGTCTATAGGACACAAAACGAAGAGTGAGGTTTTGTGGAAAACGGCAATCTTAAAAAATGTTACAGTTTGTTCACACACAAAAGCGTAAAAAATGCAAGAATATAATTGAAAAATATAAATAACAATGGCTTGCGGCGAGCTTGTCATAGAAGGAAAGGGGGACGTTTATGAAATTGCACGGTGACAGATCGTTTATGGCAGAGTGCTACCGTCCTATGCTCTTCTATAAATCTCTGCGTGCGGGGGAATAAGCACCTTGGCACGCATTCCGACCAGACACCTATTAACCGATAATAAGTAATGATTGGAGGATTTATATGAATAAACACTTGAAACGGATACTCTCGATTTTTCTGGCGATCATTTCGGTGACTCTTTTCGTGCCGACCTTTGCCATATCCGATTAAAGTTATTCTTTACAAAGATGAAGGCGACAATTGCTACAACGACTTTATTTGTAAGGTCAATGTTGTTTCTTAAAGGAGGAATTCTGCAGTGAAACGGGTTATTATTTTACTAATGGCGTTGCTTTTTCTCTTGACAGGCTGTGGCGGTGTGCAGGGTGTTGACTGTATGGAGCTTGCCGTAGCAGGCGACGAGTGGGCGCGTTTCGGCTATGACGTCGAAGGAGAAGAAGAATTTGAATCGGATCATATCGTCACAGATGACGTGTTTGATCGGGAAGAACTGATCGAAACGGTTGATGCCTACGCTGAGTCAGAGAGCGCCTCGGACATTTTTCTTTCTTTCTATCAGCAAGCGGATAGGATCGAGATTTTGCCGGTCTTCAGCATGTATCTCGACTACACGGATCTTGCGGTGATAACCTTCTATAGAGACAATGAAATGTTTGGCGTAAAAATCGTCGATTTCAAGGATGATCTGAAGAGTCTGGTTGAATTTGATTCGGACTGGACGCCTGATGCATTCGCGCATCGTCCTCTCAGTGACGAGGACTGTCTCAGCAATTTCCGTTCTTGCTTTGAAACCAATCCCAATTTCGAGGTCGTCGGCATTATATTTGACTATGCGCCGATTTCCAATACCCATTTGTTGGGCCGACAACCGGGATCATTGAAGCTGCAGTATGCCAACGGTTCGGTGATTTACGATTTTGGATACGTGGATTCGTTTGGTACCGTGGAGGCGGGCCGTCAGGCGTATCATGCTTTTTTTGAGGAAAGACAGACGATGCTCGAGGCTCTCCTCGTTTTCCCTTGGCAGGTGGAAACGCTTGGATATTACACCGATTGGAACTATTACAGCCATACGATTTCATTTGAAGAGGCCGGGGTGACCGAAGCGGAGATGGCGGCTCTTCATCAGTGCGAGGATCTTGTGTGTATTCCTCTTCTTGATACAGAAGGGAACGAAGGCGTTTATCAGATGTATCTGCTTTACCGCAATAATTGCTTGATCGCGCAGATGGTGTTTCAGAACGGCGATGCCGACGCATCCCTCGTTTATCATCGAATCAACAGCTCCGTTACCGATGGTGAGCAGGAAAATGCGTATATGCATTCACTTCGGCAAGCTGAAGCGGCTCTTCGCAAAAACAGAAACGCCCTTCGTATAGTTGGCGTAGCTTTTGACGGCGAGGCGTTCGTGCCCATGGCAAAGAATGATACGCAGGTCTACCTTTTTTATGAAGCAAAGGGCAAATGGGTGCGTGCGGATAAAGGGTAATTGATGCCTGATATACGATCCTGAAGGCTGTGACTGAGGCGGTGTAAGGCTACGGTATTCGATTTTTGTCGGGTACTTTGCAGTCGTTTCGCTTGATCAGGACTAAAAAGAGATGACACCCCCGACGGATTTTTAATGTCTGTCGGGGGCGTTGGCGTTGATTACGTGTCGTTTCCACTAAAAAGCCGTCTTTTTGAAAATGTCGGCTAAAGCGGCCTCTCTTTTTCTTGACAAAAGAGGAAAAGAATGGTACACTATAAGATGGCTTACATCTGTTCATACTGTTATTACAAATATCACATAGAATCGGAGAATGACACAATGACAAAAAGAGTGCTTATCGGTATCGCATGGCCTTATGCGAACAATCATCTGCACGTCGGCCACCTTGCCGCCCTGCTTCCGGGCGACGTTCTGGCACGCTACTCAAGAATGAAGGGATACGAGACGGTCATGGTCTCGGGCTCTGACATGCACGGCACGCCTATCACCGAGCGTGCAAGAAAAGAGGGCGTTTCCCCTGCTGCTATTGCAGGGCAGTATCATGAGGAGTTTTCTGCGAATTTTGAAAAGCTCGGCTTTACCTACGACCTCTATACCCACACCGATACCGACTATCACAAGAGTACGGTGCAGGCTTTTCTGAAGACCATTGAAGAAAACGGCTATCTCTACGAGACCACCGAGCCGCAGGACTACTGCGAGAGCTGCGGCAAGTTTCTTTCAGATCGCGAGATCGAGGGAAAATGCCCGATCTGCGGCAAGGTCACAAGAGGCGACCAGTGCGAATTCTGCATGGCCTCCTTCGACGCGGATAAGATGTCTGACAAGATCTGCCGTATCTGCAAAAAGCCGACCTCGACGCGCGTGAACAAGCATCTTATGTTCCGCCTTTCGGCATTTCAGGAGAAGATCGAGGCGTTTGCCGCCTCCTACGGCGATACCTGGCGTTGGAACGCCGTCAACGAGACCAGGAAGTATCTTGAACAAGGGCTTCCCGACAGAGCTGTCACCCGTGACCTCGATTGGGGTGTGGAGGTGCCTCTGCCCGGCTATGAGACCAAGCGCGTTTACGTCTGGTTTGAGGCGGTGCTGGGCTATCTGACCACCGCCAAGAGAGTGCTTGAAGAGAAGGGCGTTTCCTTTGAGGACTTTATGAAGACGGACGGCAAGCTCTCCGCCTACTACGTGCACGGTAAGGATAACATCCCCTTCCACACGGTGATCTTCCCTGCGCTTCAGATGGCCATTGATCCCGATATGCAGCTTCCCACGCATATCGTTTCGAGCGAATACGTCAACATGAACGACGAGAAAATGTCGAAGTCGAAGGGCAACCTCATCTCGGTTGAGGCGCTTGCCAACAACTACCCCGTCGACGCGGTGCGCTTCTATACCATGCTCTACAATCCCGAAAAGCGTGACGTCAACTTCTCGATCGCGGAAATGGTGCAGACCTACAATAAGTTCCTCTGCGGTGGCTTCGGTAACTTCGTCAACCGCAACCTCTCCTTCCTTGTGAAGAAGTACGGCGGCGAGGTCCCTGCGGGCAAGGTTGATGCCGAGGTCGCTTCTCACGTTGCCTCTCTCTACGAGACGATCGGCGCGAAGATCGAAAACGGCGAGCTTCGCTCTGCGACGGAGGATATGGTGGACTTCATTCAATACGCCAACAAGTACTACGACGAGGCGAAGCCCTGGGTAGCTGCGAAGGAGGATGC